>JANMZP010000148.1:0-3169 GCA_031383435.1 Betaproteobacteria bacterium
AGCCCCGCAGTGCGTTGGCAGTGGGCTGTCACCTCAACCAAAGCGCCGTGAGCGTCCGGCGGCCCCACATTGCGCCGCCACCTGCGTAGAGTGACGATGGTGTCCACCTAACGATTGGTGGACACCTATGCATCCCAATAGCGCACCGCGCCGTCGACATGACGCGCAGATCAAGGCCAAGGTTTTGGCGGCCTGCAATGAACCCGGCGCCTCGATCTCGGCCGTCGCGTTGGCCCACGGGCTCAATGCCAACCTAGTGCGCAAGTGGCGACACGGACTCGGCCTGAAGCTTGCGGGCATCGCGACGCCGTGTTCTGTGGCGGCCACGCCGATGATGGTGCCCACGCCTGCGGTTGCCGCGCCACTGCTGTCGGCCCAAGCCAGGTTCTTGCCCATCGAGATGTGCGCGCCTGCTGCTGACGCTGCGAACGCGGGCTCGGCTGGCCCAGGCGACACCGCAGCCCCGGTCGGCCCCACCATCCACATCGAACTGCGACGCGGCCCAGCCAGCCTCGGTGTTCGCTGGCCCGTGTCGGCAGCCGGCGACTGCGCGGCCTGGCTGCGTGAGGTGGCCGCGGGGCTGGTGCGGTGATCCGCATCGACCGGCTCTGGCTGTGCACAGCGCCGGTGGACATGCGCGCAGGCGGCGAGCGGCTGCTGTCTGCGGTCGTGGCCACGGTGGGCGCGGCGCATGCCCACCACGGCTACCTGTTCGCCAATGCCCGGGCCACACGGGTCAAGCTGCTGGTGCATGACGGCTTCGGCGTGTGGTGCGCCGCGCGGCGGTTGAACGTGGGGCGCTTCGAGTGGCCACGCGAGCAGGCCTCATCGGCACCGCTGGCGCTGACGCAGGCCCAGTTCGACGCCCTGGTCGTGGGCTTGCCGTGGCGGCGCCTGCCCGAGATGGGCGTGATCACCCGCGCGTGAGCATCGCTGCTATTGCCCGTGCGCGGAGCGAGGCCGCACGTTGACAGGACATGTGCTAATGGCGTGATGCAGCGTCCATCGGCATCATGCAACGCATGCTCGGCATGCGTGATCTCAAGCCCCAGGACCTGCACGGCCTGACGCCTTCGGGCCTCACCGCACTGGCTGCGCAGATGCTCGAGCACATCGGCAGCCAAGCCCGCCAGCTCGACCTCAAAGACCAGCAGATCGAGCGCCAGAGCCGCGACATCGCCTGGCGCGATGCGAAGCTGGAGAAAGTCAACTTCGAGCTCGCGCGCCTGAAGCGCTGGAGGTTCGGCGCCAAGACCGAGGCCATGACGGCCGAGCAGCGCTTGTTGTTCCAGGACACGCTGGCTGAGGATGAGGCCAGCCTGCGCGCGCAGCTGGCTGCCTTGCAGGCCGGCTTGCCCGAGACCCCGAAGGCACCCAAGGCGCCGCGCGCCAAGCCGCGCCGCCAAGCGCTGCCCGAGCACCTGGAACGCGTGGAGCACCGCCACGAGCCCGAAGACACCGCTTGCCCCACGGCCCAGTGCGGCCAGCCGATGCAGCGCATCGGCGAGGACGTCAGCGAGAAGCTCGACATCATCCCGGCGAAGTTCTTCGTGCACCGCCACATCTACGGCAAGTGGGCTTGGCCGGTGCTGCAGTCAACGTGGGCAGGGTCGGCTCGTGCAGGAGCCCGCCGCACCCGATGTGGTGGACGGCGGCATCCCGGCCAGCGGGCTGGTGGCGCACACGCTGATCTGCCGCTTCGTCGATCACCTGCCGTACTACCGGCTCGAAGACATCAACGCCCGCTCGGGCGTGCACACACCGCGCTCGACGCTGTCGTCGTGGGGCGGCGCCGGTGGCGCGGCACTTGAGCCGCTGTATGACGCACAAAAACGCTTCATCCTCAGCGCTGCGGTGCTGCACGGCGACGAGACCCCGGTGCCCTTGCTCGACCCTGGAAAAGGCAAGACCGCCAGGGCCTACATCTGGGCCTACGCCCGAGGCGAACTCGACCCACACCAGGGCGTCATCTATGAGTTCTGCACTGGGCGCGGCGCGCACTTCCCGCTGGCCTTCCTCGGTGGGCGGGGGCCGCCTTATGCCGAGCCGGCCTGGCAGGGCACGCTGGTGTGTGACCAATACGCGGGCTACGGCGCGTTGTTGGACGCGCGCGTCTTCCCGCACCGACGGGCCGCAGGTTGCGTTGCCCACGCGCGCCGCAAGTTCGAGGAGCTAACCAAGCACAGCGCCGGTGCGAGCCCCGTGGCGTTGGACGCCCTGCAGCGACTGGCGCGGATCTACCACGTCGAGAGGCACTTCGCGGGGATGACGCCTGAGCAGCGTCTGGACGGACGCCAGCGCCTGAGCCGCCCGCTGTGGAACGAGCTCCAGGTGTGGCTGAAATTGGAGCGCTCGCAGGTGGCCGAGGGCAGCCGCATCGCGCAGGCCATCGACTACAGCCTGAACCACTGGCAGGCACTGACGCGGCACTTGGAAGACGGGGCCGTGCCAATCGACAACAACCTCATCGAGCGGCAGATCAAGCCCTGGAAGCTGGGTGCGAAAAACTGGTTGTTCATCGGCAGCGAACTCGCCGGCCAGCGCGCGGCGGTGGTCATGAGCCTGGTGCAGTCGGCAAAGCTCAATGGACTCGACCCCTGGGCCTACCTGCGTGATGTGCTTGCGCGCATCCACAGCCACCCCAGCCACCGCATCAACGAGTTGTTGCCCCACCGCTGGCGCCCGGCCTGACCTGGGTTCGCGGGCTCAAGCGGCCAGCCACACGATGTCGCAGTCGGTGGCCGCGCAGCACGTCGGCAGGCATCCTGGTTGTGCGTGCCGACACCGTCAAGGTGGGGCCGCCGGACGCTCACCAAGCGCCTGCTACATTGCGTCTGAGCCGGCGCTATGTCCAGCAGCCGTACGCACTCAGTGGTTGCTCACGTCGGCGTCGCCATGTTTACTGTCGAAACGCAACCTAACCCTACGCTCGAGCTGACGTGCTACGGCGGGCAGCCTTGTCCTGGTGGCAATGCGCTTCGCGCATTCTGTGCCACCATGCCAACGCTGCCCGCCGTAGCCCGCAGCTCAGCTCTACGTTAGGCTGCACACACCCACCTTGCCTATGTCAACTCCGGAAACCGATGCCGCAATCGAGGTCGTGCCCTACAACCCGGCCTGGCCAAGGCAATTCTTGGTCGAGCAGTCGGCGCTCCAGGCTGCACTGGTA
>JANMZP010000150.1:0-3954 GCA_031383435.1 Betaproteobacteria bacterium
GGTTCACGTTCAGAGTCTGATTGCCGCCTACCGATTCATGGGCAGCCGCTGGGCCGATCTGGACCCGCTGAAGCGCACCGAGCGCCCCAAGATTCCTGAGCTGGAACCGACGTTCTACGACTTGACCGAGTCGGACATGGATATCACCTTCTCGGCGGTCAACACCTATTTCAGCAAGTCCGAACACACCAGCCTGCGTGAAATTCTGCAGGCCCTGCGCGAGACCTACTGCGGCACCATCGGTGCCGAGTTCATGCACTGCACCGACCCGGTTGAAAAACGCTGGTGGCAAGAGGCGCTGGAATCGCGCCGCAGCAAGCCCACCTTCAGCGCCGCCGAGAAAATCCACATCCTCGACCGCTTGACCGCTTCGGAAGGCCTGGAACGCTACCTGCACACCAAGTACGTCGGCCAGAAGCGCTTCAGCCTGGAAGGCGGCGAAAGTTTCATCGCCAGCATGGACGAGGTGGTGCAGCGCGCCGGTGCTTCGGGCGTGCAGGAAATCGTCATCGGCATGGCCCACCGCGGCCGGCTGAACGTGCTGGTGAACACCCTGGGCAAGATGCCCGCCGACCTGTTCGCCGAGTTCGACCACACCGCGCCCGAACAACTGCCGTCGGGTGACGTCAAGTACCACCAGGGCTTTTCCAGCGACATCACCACCCCGGGTGGCCCGGTCCACCTGAGCCTGGCCTTCAACCCCAGCCACCTGGAGATCGTCAACCCGGTGGTCGAAGGTTCGGTCAAGGCGCGCATGGACCGCCGCGGCGACAAGTTGGGCGCTCAGGTGCTGCCGGTGCTGGTGCACGGCGACGCGGCCTTCGCCGGCCAGGGCGTCGTGATGGAAACGCTGGCGCTGGCCCAGACGCGCGGCTATTTCACCGGCGGCACGGTGCACCTGGTGGTCAACAACCAGATCGGCTTCACCACCAGCGACCCGCGCGACACGCGCAGCACGCTGTACTGCACCGACGTGGTCAAGATGATCGAAGCGCCGGTGCTGCACGTCAACGGCGACGACCCCGAGGCCGTGGTCTGGTGCACGCAATTGGCGATGGACTACCGCAAGCAATTCAACAAGGACGTCGTCGTCGACATCGTCTGCTTCCGCAAGCTGGGCCACAACGAGCAGGACACGCCCAGCCTGACGCAGCCGCTGATGTACAAGGTGATCGCCAAGCACCCGGGTACGCGCAAGCTGTATGGCGACAAGTTGGTGACCCAGGGCGTGCTGCCCGCGACCGGCCCCGACGACATGGTGAAAGCCTTCCGTTCCGCGATGGACGAAGGCCGCCACACGCAAGACCCGGTGCTGACCAACTTCAAGAGCAAGTACGCCGTCGACTGGGCGCCCTTCCTCGGCAAGAAGTGGACGGACGCTGCCGACACCGCGCTGCCGCTGGCCGAATTCAAGCGCCTCAGCGAACGACTGACCACGGTGCCGCCGAAGTTCACCGTGCACCCGCTGGTGGCCAAGGTGCTGGCCGACCGCGCCGCGATGGGCCGGGGCGAGATCAACGTCGACTGGGGCATGGGCGAAACGCTGGCCTATGCGTCGCTGGTGGCCAGCGGTTATGCCGTGCGCCTGTCGGGCGAAGACTGCGGCCGTGGCACCTTCACCCACCGCCATGCCGTGCTGCACGACCAGAACCGCGAGAAGTGGGACACCGGCACCTACATCCCGCTGGAAAACGTGGCCGACGGCCAGGCGCCTTTCGTCGTCATCGACTCGCTGCTGTCCGAAGAGGCGGTGCTGGGTTTCGAGTACGGCTACAGCAGCGCCGAGCCCAACACGCTGACCATCTGGGAAGCCCAGTTCGGCGACTTCGTCAACGGCGCGCAGGTCGTCATCGACCAGTTCATCGCCAGCGGCGAAGTGAAGTGGGGCCGCGTGAATGGCCTGACGCTGATGCTGCCGCACGGCTACGAAGGGCAGGGCCCCGAGCACAGCAGCGCGCGGCTGGAGCGCTTCATGCAACTGGCCGCCGACAACAACATGCAGATCGTGCAGCCCACGTCGGCCAGCCAGATCTTCCACCTGCTGCGCCGCCAGATGGTGCGCCAGTTCCGCAAGCCGCTGATCATCTTCACGCCCAAGAGCCTGCTGCGCGCGAAAGACGCCACCAGCCCGCTGACCGAATTCACCAAGGGCGAATTCCGCACCGTCATTGGCCCGGCGCGCAGCGAGATCGAAGGCGACAAGGTCAAGCGAGTCATTTGCTGCTCGGGCAAGGTGGCCTACGACCTGATCAAGAAGCGCGACGAGAAGAAGGCCTGGGACGTGGCCATCGTCCGCGTCGAGCAGCTGTATCCGTTCCCGCACAAGGCCTTCGCGGCCGAGATGAAGCGCTTCCCGAATGCCACCGATGTCGTGTGGTGCCAGGACGAGCCGCAGAACCAGGGCGCCTGGTTCTTCGTGCAGCACTATGTGCACGAGAACATGCTGGAAGGGCAGAAGCTGGGTTACGCCGGCCGGCCCGCGTCGGCGTCGCCGGCGGTCGGTTATTCCCATCTGCACCAAGAGCAACAGAAGGCCCTGCTGGACCAGGCCTTCGCCAAGCTCAAGGGCTTTGTGCTGACGAAGTGAGTCGCGCTGCAGACCTCCAAAAAACGAACAAAGAGATAGACCATGTCAATTGTTGAAGTGAAGGTTCCGCAACTGTCGGAATCCGTGGCCGAAGCCACCCTGCTGGTTTGGAAGAAGAAGCCCGGTGAAGCCGTGGCCATCGACGAAATCCTGGTTGAAATCGAGACCGACAAGGTGGTGCTGGAAGTGCCCGCACCGGCGGCCGGCGTGATGGCCGAATTCCTGGCGGCCGATGGCGCCACCGTGGTGGCCGAACAGGTCATTGCCAGGATCGACACCGAAGGCAAGGCCGGCGCGGCTGCGCCGGCAGCCGCCGCACCCGTGGTCGCCATCGCCGTGACGGCGGCTGCCGCACCGGCTGCAGCCAGCAAGGGCGACATTGCCATGCCGGCCGCTGCCAAGCTGATGGCCGACAACAACCTGGCCAGCGGCTCGGTGCCCGGCACCGGCAAGGACGGCCGCGTGACCAAGGGCGATGTGCTGGCTGCGGTGGCCGCACCGGTGCCCGCACCCGCCGCCAAAGCTGCGCCGGCCCCCGCGCCAGTGGCCGCCAAGCTGCTGCCCGCCGTGGCCGCACCCGCGCTGGCCCCTGCGCTGGGCGACCGTCCCGAGCAGCGCGTGCCCATGTCGCGCCTGCGCGCCCGCATCGCCGAACGCCTGGTGCAGTCGCAATCCACCAACGCCATCCTGACCACCTTCAACGAGGTGAACATGGCCCCGGTGATGGAAATGCGCAAGCGCTTCCAGGACCGCTTCGAGAAGGAGCATGGCGTGAAGCTGGGCTTCATGAGCTTCTTCGTGAAGGCGGCGGTCGCGGCGCTGAAGAAGTATCCGATCATCAACGCCAGCGTCGACGGCACCGACATCGTCTACCACGGCTATTTCGACATCGGCATTGCCGTCGGTTCGCCGCGCGGCCTGGTCGTGCCGGTGATCCGCAATGCCGACCAGATGAGCTTCGCCGACATCGAAAAGAAGATTGCCGAATTCGGCCAGAAGGCCAAGGACGGCAAGCTGGGCATGGACGACCTGACCGGCGGCACCTTCAGCATCAGCAACGGCGGAACCTTCGGCTCGATGCTGTCCACGCCCATCATCAACCCGCCGCAGAGCGCCATCCTGGGCGTGCACGCGACCAAGGACCGTGCTGTCGTCGAGAACGGTGTGGTGGTGGTGCGTCCCATCAACTACCTGGCGATGAGCTACGACCACCGCATCATCGACGACCGCGAAGCCGTGTTGGGGTTGGTGACGATGAAGGAAGCGCTGGAAGACCCGTCGCGCCTGCTGTTCGACATCTGAGGCCGGCACCATGAGCAAGAACTTCGACGTCATCGTCATCGGTGGCGGGCCAGGCGGCTATATCG
>JANMZP010000151.1:0-8458 GCA_031383435.1 Betaproteobacteria bacterium
GGCCTCGCCGCCTAGAATGCGCTGGTTAACGTTCACGTCACTTGAGCCCAGGAGCGCATTCATGAAGGTGCTGGTACCCGTCAAACGGGTGGTCGACTACAACGTCAAGGTGCGCGTCAAAAGCGACGGCACGGGCGTGGATACCGCCAACGTCAAGATGAGCATGAACCCGTTCGACGAGATTGCCGTCGAAGAGGCCGTGCGCTTGAAAGAGAAGGGCGTGGTCACCGAGATCATTGCTGTCAGCTGCGGTGTCACGCAGTGCCAGGAAACGTTGCGCACGGCCATGGCCATTGGTGCCGACCGCGCCGTCCTGGTGGAATGCCTGGATGAGTTGCAGCCGCTGGCCGTGGCCAAGCTGCTGAAGGCGCTGGTCGATAAAGAACAGCCCGGCCTGATCATTCTGGGCAAGCAGGCCATCGACGACGACTGCAACCAGACCGGGCAGATGCTGGCCGCGTTGGCCGGCCTGCCGCAAGGCACGTTTGCTTCGAAGGTGGAAGTCGCCGACGGGCAGGTCAGCGTCACGCGTGAAGTCGACGGCGGGTCGGAAACGCTGAAGCTCACGCTGCCAGCCATCATCACCACCGACCTGCGCCTGAACGAGCCGCGGTACGTCACGTTGCCCAACATCATGAAGGCCAAGAAGAAGGTGCTGGAGGTGTTCAAGCCCGCCGACCTGGGTGTGGACGTCACGCCGCGCATCAAGACCTTGAAGGTCAGCGAGCCGCCCAAGCGCGGTGCCGGCATCAAGGTGCCCGATGTCGCCACGCTGGTGGCCAAGTTGAAGAACGAAGCGAAGGTGATCTGAGATGGCCGCACTGGTGATTGCTGAACACGACAACGCGTCCGTCAAAGGCGCGACCCTGAACACCGTGACCGCCGCCTTGCAGTGCGGTGGCGATGTGCATGTGCTGGTTGCCGGCACGGGCGCAGGGGCTGCGGCAGCGGCTGCGGCGCAGATCGTCGGCGTGGCCAAGGTGCTGCACGCCGACGCACCCGGTCTCGACCACGGTCTGGCCGAGAGCGTGGCGGCGCAGGTCGTCGCCATCGCGGCCGGCTACAGCCACATCCTGTTCCCGGCCACGGCCAGCGGCAAGAACGTGGCGCCGCGCGTGGCGGCATTGCTGGACGTGGCGCAGATCAGCGACGCCACCAAGGTCATCAGCGCCGACACCTTCGAGCGCCCCATCTACGCCGGCAACGCCATCGCCACCGTGCAGAGCCTGGACGCCACCAAGGTCATCACCGTGCGCACCACGGGCTTCGACCCGGCTGCCGCCGCTGGCGGCAGCGCGGCAGTGGAAAGCCTGACGGCGGTGGCGGCCAGCGCCACGTCCAGCTTCGTCAGCAGCGAAATCGCCAAGAGCGACCGCCCGGAATTGACGGCCGCCAAGATCATCGTTAGCGGTGGCCGCGCGCTGGGCAGCAGCGACCAGTTCAACGACGTGCTGACACCGCTGGCCGACAAACTGGGCGCGGCCCTGGGTGCCAGCCGCGCCGCGGTGGATGCGGGCTACGCGCCCAACGATTGGCAGGTCGGCCAGACCGGCAAGATCGTGGCGCCGCAGCTCTACGTGGCCATCGGCATCAGCGGCGCGATCCAGCACCTGGCCGGCATGAAGGACAGCAAGGTCATCGTGGCCATCAACAAAGACCCCGAAGCGCCCATCTTCAGCGTGGCCGACTACGGTCTGGAGGCCGACCTGTTCACCGCCGTGCCTGAACTGATCAACAGCCTGTAAACAGGCCACACCAGGGCGCCGTCAGGGCGCCCTTTTTTTGTCCGGAGACAAGACCATGACTTATCGCGCACCCGTCAAGGACATGCTGTTCCTGATGAAGGAATTGGCCTGCATCGATGCCGTCGCCACCTTGCCTGGCTTTGAAGACGCCGGCTACGACACAGCCGCTGCGGTGCTGGAGGAATGCGCCAGGTTCAACGAAGGCGTCGTGGCCCCCTTGAACTGGACTGGCGACCAGCAGCCCTCGTCCTTCAAGGCCGGTGTGGTGACCACCACGCCGGGCTTCAAGCAGGCTTTCCGCCAGTTTGCCGAAGGCGGCTGGCAGGGTTTGCAGCACCCCGTCGAATTCGGCGGCCAGGGCTTGCCGAAGTTGATCGGCGCGGCCTGCGGCGAGATGGTCAACAGCGCCAACCTCAGCTTCGCGCTGTGCCCGCTGCTGACCGACGGCGCCATCGAGGCCATGTTGACGGCCGGCACGCCCGAACAGCAGGCCACCTTCATCCCGAAGATGGTCGAAGGCGCGTGGACCGGCACGATGAACCTGACCGAGCCGCAGGCCGGTTCCGACCTTTCGATGGTGCGCACCCGCGCCGAGCCGCAGCCCGACGGCACCTACAAGCTCTTCGGCACCAAGATTTACATCACCTACGGCGAGCACGACATGGCGGACAACATCGTCCACCTGGTGCTGGCCCGCGTGATGGGTGCCCCCGAAGGCGTGAAGGGCATTTCGCTCTTCATCTGCCCCAAGTTCATGCTGAACGCCGATGGCACGCCGGGTGCGCGCAACGACGTGCACTGCGTGAGCATTGAACACAAGCTGGGCATCAAGGCCAGCCCGACGGCGGTGCTGCAGTTCGGCGACCACGGTGGTGCTGTCGCGACGCTGCTGGGCCAGGAAAATCGCGGCCTGGAGTACATGTTCATCATGATGAATGCGGCCCGTTTCGGCGTCGGCATGCAGGGTGTGGCGCTGGCCGAACGGGCCTACCAGAAGGCCGTGCAGTACGCGCGAGACCGCGTGCAGAGCCGGCCGGTGGACGGTTCTTTGAACGAGGCCGCACCCATCATCCACCACCCCGATGTGCGCCGCATGCTGATGACGATGCGCGCCCACACCGAAGGCTGCCGCGCGATGGCGATGGTGGCCGCTGCGGCTTTCGATGCGGCCCATGCCCACCCCGATGCCGAGGTGCGCAAGCAGAACCAGGCGTTCTACGAATTCATGGTGCCGCTGGTCAAGGGCCTGTCCACCGAGATGAGCCAGGACGTCGCCAGCCTGGGCGTGCAGGTGCACGGCGGCATGGGCTTCATCGAGGAAACCGGCGCGGCGCAGTACCTGCGCGACGCCAAGATCCTGAGCATCTACGAAGGCACGACGGCCATCCAGGCCAATGACCTGGTGGGCCGCAAGACCGCGCGCGACGGCGGCCGGGTGGCCAAGGCCATCGCCGCCCAGATCGCCACCACCGAAGCCGAACTGGTCGCGCGCAGCAGCGCCGCGTGCCAGACCATGGCCGCGCGCCTGCGCGCCGGGCGGCTGGCCTTCCTGGACGCCGTGGACTTCGTCGCCGGCAACACCAAGGCCCAGCCCAACGCCGTCTTCGCCGGCAGCGTGCCTTACCTGATGCTCAGCGGCACGGTGATGTGCGGCTGGCAGATGGCGCGCGCGCTGATGGCCGCCGAAGACCGTCTGGCCGAAGGCATGGACGTCGAGTTCATGAAGGCCAAGATCGCCACCGCGCGTTTCTACGGCGACCACCTCCTCAACAAGGCCACGGCCCTGCGCGACAGCATCGTCGAAGGGTCCGAAGCCGTCACCGCCCTCGCACTGGAGTCTTTCTGATGGCTTTGCCCCCTGTTCTGCAACGCGTGCCTTTTCCCGTCATCGGCTCGCCGCTGTTCATCATCAGTAACCCCAAGCTCGTGATCGAGCAGTGCAAGGCCGGCATCGTCGGCTCCATGCCTTCGCTGAATGCGCGTCCGGCCGAACAACTGGAGGACTGGCTGGCCGAGATCACCGAAACGCTGGCCGCCTGGGACGCTGCGCACCCCGAACAGCCGTCAGCGCCTTACGCGATCAACCAGATCGTGCACAAGACGAATGACCGCCTAGAACACGACATGCAGGTCTGTGCCAAGTACAAGGTGCCCATCGTCATCACCAGCCTGGGCGCGCGCACCGACATCAACGACGCCGTGCACAGCTGGGGCGGCATCGTGCTGCACGACATCATCAACAACGCCTACGCTCGCAAGGCCATCGAGAAAGGCGCTGACGGCCTGGTCGCCGTGGCGGCCGGCGCTGGCGGCCACGCCGGCGTGAAGAGCCCCTTCGCGCTGGTGCAGGAAATCCGCGAGTGGTTCAGCGGCCCGCTGGCGCTGAGCGGTTCGATGAGCACCGGCGACGCCGTGCTGGCCGCGCAGGCCATGGGTGCTGACTTCGCCTACATCGGCTCGGCCTTCATCGCCACCACCGAAGCCCGCGCGTCGGAAGGCTACAAGCAGTGCATCGTCGACAGCAACAGCGACGACATCGTCTACAGCAACCTCTTCACCGGCGTGCACGGCAATTACCTCAAGCCCAGCGTGCGCAACGCGGGCATGGACCCGGACAACCTGCCCGAAAGCGACCCGAGCAAGATGAACTTCGGCGGCGGCGAGGGCAGCAAGTCCAAGGCCTGGAAAGACATCTGGGGCTGTGGCCAGGGCATCGGCGCGGTCAAGGCCGTGGTGCCGGCCGGCGAGATGGTGGCGCGCTTGAAGCGCGAGTACGCTGCCGCCCGCGCGCGGCTGGGTTGATCGCTGTGCGGCAGCTCGTCCGCAACGCCACGGTCTTCGACAGCGCCGAAGGCGTGCTGCGGCCGGGCAGCACCCTGGTCATCGAGGGCGACCGCTTTGTCGCGGTGACGCAGGAAGCCATCGAAGTGCACGACGTGGCCCGCACCATCGACGCCGAAGGGCGCATCGTGCTGCCGGGTTTGATCGATGCCCACGTGCACGTCTCGGCCACTTCGCACGACCTGCCGGGCCTGGCGCTGCAGCCGCCTTCGCTGACCGGCGCCGAGTCCTCACACCTGATGGCTGCGATGTTGCGCCGCGGCTTCACCACCGTGCGCGACGCGGCCGGTGCCGACTGGGGCCTGCAAGCCGCCGTGGCGCGCGGCCTGTACGAAGGGCCACGCCTGTTCATCAGCGTGCAGCCCATCACCCAAACCGGCGGCCACGCCGACATGCGCCCGCGCGGCGTGCGCAGCGAGATGTTCTGCGCCTGTGCCGGCCTGGCGCTGCTGGGCGCGGTGGCCGACGGCGTGGGCGAGGTGCGCCGCGCCGTGCGCGAGCAGGTGCGCCAGGGCGCCAACCAGATCAAGATCATGGCCGGCGGCGGCGTCAGCAGCCCAACCGACCCGATCGACGGCACCCAGTTCTCAATGGAAGAACTCTGCGCGGCGGTTGAAGAGGCCGAGGCCGCCAACCTGTACGCGCTGGCTCACGCCTATTCGCCGCGCGCCGTGACCCGCGCGGTGCAGGCCGGCGTGCGCAGCATCGAGCACGGCAACCTCATCGACGAGGCCACAGTCCGCGAGATGAAGCGCCACGGCGCCTATTTCGTGCCCACGCTGGCCACCTACGCCGCGCTGGCCGACGAAGGCCCGCAGCTGGGCTGGTCGTCCGAGATGCTGGACAAGTTGCGCCAGGTGCAGGCCAGCGGCCAGAACGCGATCGCGCTGGCCCAGGCCGAAGGTGTGACGGTGGTTTTCGGCACCGACTTGCTGGGCCACATGCACCAGCGCCAATCCAGCGAATTCGCGCTGCGCAGCGCGGTGCAAACGCCGCTGCAGATTCTGCAGGGCGCCACCATCCACGCCGCGCGGCTGATGAAGCGCGAAGGCCAGATCGGGCAGATCGTGGCCGGCGCCTATGCCGATTTGTTGATGGTCGACGGCGACCCGCTGCAAGACCCCACGCTGCTGGGCGACCCGCAGAAGACGATCAAGCTGCTGATGCAGGGCGGACGCATCGTGCCGAACGTGGCGGCGGCCTGAAGCCGCCCTGATCGCCGCGCCTCAGCGCACGCTCGTGAAGCGCATGTGCGGGTTGTCGTTGGACCGGTGCTGCGTGCTGACGCTGGTCTTCATGGCCCAGGGCCGGATCTGGTGGTGGACGGGGATGACCAGCACCTCGTCCTTGATGCGCACGAGCGCCTCGCGGATCATGCCGTTGCGCTTGGTGGTGTCGGTCTCGGTCTTCATGGCATCGTTCAGGCGGTCGACCACAGGGTCGCTCACGCGCGAGAAGTTGAAATTGCCGTCCGCACCCGAGGTGCGGGTGCGCGTGATCGACTGGATGAAGTACTGCGCGTCGTAGGTGGCGATGCCCCAGCCCAGCAGATACATCGAGGTGTCGAAATTCTGGAACTTCTGGCTGAACGTCGCGAAGTTCTCGGCTGCCAGTTGCACCTTCACGCCGATGCGCGCCCACATCGACGTCACGGCCTGGCAGATTTCCTCGTCGTTGACGTAGCGGTTGTTGGGGCAGCTGAGGCGGAACTCGAAGCCGTCCGGATAGCCCGCTTCGGCCAGCAACTTCTTGGCGCCTTCGACGTCCAGCTTGGTCGGTACGTCGATGTCCGCCGAATGGCCGTTGACGCCGGGTGCCACCACGATGCCGGCCGGGATCGACAGGCCGCGCATGATGTTGCGCTTGATGGCCTCGCGGTCGATGGCCATGGACAGGGCCTGGCGCACGCGCTTGTCCGCAAAGGGGTTCTTGCCCTTGACGCTGCTGTACTTCAACTCGGTGCTGCCGATGTCGGGTGCGAAGTAGATGGTGCGCACCTCGGGGCCATCCATCACTTTGAGCTTGCTCTCGACGCGCAGGCGCTGCACGTCCTGGGTCGGGATGTCGGTCAGCAGATCGATGTCCCCGGCGAGCAGTGCTGCCACGCGCGTCGGGTCGCTCTTGATCGGTGTGAAGACCACTTCCTTGACGTTGCCGGTGGGCTTGTCCCACCAGTTGGGGTTGGCCGTCATCGTGACCCGCTGCTCGGGCTGCCATCCTGTGATGCGGAACGCGCCGGTGCCCATCACGTTGCGCGAGGCGTGGTTCTCTTCCTTCGCCTTGTAGTCCTGCACGTTGGTGGTCTTGTTCTTCTCCGCCCACGACTTGCTCATGATGTAGAAGAGGGTCAGATTGCGCAGCAGCAGCGGGTTGGGCCCTGCAAGCATGAAGTCGACGGTGTGGTCGTCGACCTTCTTCAATTCGGCGACGCCGGCGACGTAGATGGCCATCGTGCCCTGCGGCTGGCGGATGCGGCCGAAGCTGAAAATCACGTCGTCGGCGGTGAACGGCGTGCCGTCGTGGAATTTCACGCCCTTGCGCAGTTCGAAGCGCACCTGGGTTGCGGAAATGCTGGTCCACTTGGTCGCCAGCGCGGGCTCGATCTCGTAGTTGACGCCGTAGCGAGTCAAACCTTCGTAGGCATGCGCCAGGACTGTGTTGGTGGTCGCGTGGTTCTGCGAATGCGGGTCCAGTGTGAGGACGTCGTTCTGCGTCGCCCAGCGCACGGTTTGAGCGTATAGGGGCGAGGCAGCCAGCGAACAAGCCAGAGTGAGGCCGACCAGCAGGGTCTTCAGGGTCATGGCGGGTTCCTTTCGAGCGGTTGCAAGAGCCGTGATGCTAGAGCCAAGGTACCAGGCCCCTGCGAGGGGAAACGCCGGTTCAGCCTGTGGTCAACGACGAATCACAGCCTTGGCTGGCGGCTATCCAGCGGCGCGCCAGCACTTGCGCCCAACGGCGGGGCAGCCAAGGCAGCCAGCGCTGCGGGTGGTCGATGACGCCGCAGCGGTAGAGCGAGCGCGTGCGGTCCCAGGCCAGTGCCCGGCAGCGCCCTTGTCGCCGGCGGCTGAGCAGCATGCCCAGCGGGCAGGGCGCGGCGGCGCAGCACACGCCGCAGCCGTTGCAGGCGCTGCCTTCAGCGGGTTTGGGTGGGGCGTCGGCACGCAGGAAGATCACGCGCGACGGCTGTTCTTGTGGCATGGGCCCCACAGTTTGCGGGGCAGGTCGCACGCGCTGTCAGCAAAACAGCAGGCACGAAGGCGTCCAATTGCTGGCAATGACACGGCACTTCACGGTGCTAAAGTCCTTCACCAAAGAAGTTTCGGTCCTTCCCGTCCCCTTGCTGAAGCGCTTACTGAAGCAAGGCGGGTCGCTAGTCCGCCAACCGGTTGAGCCGGGGCCGCGGAAGGTTGATCAACCCATCAGAGCACCGGCAGACCCGGGGCGAAAGGTGAGCGAAAGATGATGCAGCAATCCAGGTCCACGTCCCACCTGTTCGGGGGCAACGCCCCTTATGTCGAAGAGTTGTATGAGGCCTACCTCAACAACCCCGGCAGCGTGCCCGAAACGTGGCGCGCCTACTTCGACAACCTGCAGCACGTGCCCGCCACCGACGGCAGCGATGCACGCGACGTGGCCCATGCACCGGTTGTTGAATCCTTCGCCCAGCGCGCCAAGGCCAATGCCTTCGCGCTGAAGGCCAGCGAGGCCGACCTGGCCGTTGCCCGCAAACAGGTTCACGTTCAGAGTCTGATTGCCGCCTACCGATTCATGGGCAGCCGCTGGGCCGATCTGGACCCGCTGAAGCGCACCGAGCGCCCCAAGATTCCTGAGCTGGAACCGACGTTCTACGACTTGACCGAGTCGGACATGGA
>JANMZP010000155.1:0-7798 GCA_031383435.1 Betaproteobacteria bacterium
GGGCCGTAGGCGGAGCATCCCCCTCGGGGGGCAGCGAGCGCCAGCGAGCTTGGGGGCCCTATTTCCTGTCGCCCATCGCGTGGGCGATGGTGCCGAGATCGACGTACTCCAGTTCGCTGCCGGCCGGCACGCCCCGCGCCAAGCGTGTGACCGCGATGCCGCGCGCCTTCAGGGCACCCGCCAGCGCGTGCGCCGTGACCTCGCCTTCGGCCGTGAAGCCGGTGGCCAGGATGACCTCTTCGACGATGCCGTCACCCGCGCGTTCCAGCAGGTCGGCCACGCCGATGTCGGCCGCACCCACGCCGTCCAGCGGGCTCAGCCGTCCCATCAACACAAAGTACAGGCCCTTGTAGCTGCCGCTGCGTTCCAGCGCGGCCTGGTCGGCCGGCGTTTCCACCACGCACAGTTGGCGACCGTCGCGCTTCGGGTCCAGGCAGGTGGCGCAGACCGGCCCCTCGGTGAAGGTGTGGCAGCGCTGGCAATGCCGCGTCAGGGCCACCGCGCTGCTCAGGGCCTGCGACAAACGCAGCGCACCCTCGCGGTCGTGCTGAAGCAGGTGAAAAGCCATGCGCTGCGCCGACTTCACGCCCACGCCGGGTAGCCCGCGCAAGGCGTCAACCAGGCTCTGGAGCGCGATCTCGGCCAAATCAGAACGGGAATTTCATGCCGGGCGGCAAAGGCATGCCGGCTGTCAACTTGCCCATCTTTTCGCTGCTGAGCGCTTCGGCCACGCGCACCGCGTCGTTGAAGGCGGCGGCCACCAGGTCTTCCAGCATGTCCTTGTCGTCAACCAGCAGGCTGGGGTCGATGACGACACGCTTGACGGCGTGCTTGCAGGTCATGGTGACCTTGACCAGGCCGGCACCCGACTGGCCTTCCACCTCGATCAGTGCCAGCTCGTCCTGGGCGCGCTTCATGTTGTCCTGCATCGCCTGGGCTTGCTTCATCAAGCCGGCGAGTTGGCCTTTCATCATGGTGTGTTTCCTTCTTCAGTTCGAGAGCGGTTTGATGGAGCCCGGCACGATGCGCGCGGTCTTGAATTGGGCCAGCAGGTCGCGCACCACCGGGTCGCCCTGGATGGTGGCTTCGGCATCGGCCTGGCGGCGCAGGCGCGTGGCCGCATCGCGGCGGGCCGGGCTGTCTTCGGGTGTGCCGGCCTCCACTTCCAGTTCAAGCGCATGCCCCAACGCGGCGGCCAGCACAGCGGCCAGCTTGTCGCGCAGCACCGGTGTGCGCAGCGCTTCGCGTTCGACGGTGACATGCCAGCGCGGCGGGCTGGCTGTTTCGTCGATGGCGCGCAAGCCGGCTTGCAAGGCCAGTTCACGCGCCAACGCGGCCAGCTGGCCCTGTTCGCACAGCGGCTTGACCAGTGCGTACCAGCGGTTGCCAAGCTCGCTGCCCAACGCGGGTGCGGGTGCGGGTGCGGGTGCGGGTGCGGGTGCGGGTGCGGGTGCGGGTGCGGGCGAAAAAATTGGCGCGGGCGGTTCGGCGGCGATGGGTGTTGGTGCAGCCGGTGTCGGATCCCAGGGCGGCGCCGCACTGACCGGCTTGATGGCGCGCGGCGTGGCCACGGTTGGCAGGGTGATGGCTGGCGGCGCGGGCGTGCGCAAAGGCACGGCGCGCGCCTCTCGGGGCGGCATGGCCGCCCGCGCCGCCGGTGCACCACCGGCCGCCGGGAAGGCCAGGAAGCGCAGCAGCACCATGGCCAGCGCGCCGTATTCGTCGCTCATCAGGCCCAGTTCGGCACGGCCGTGCAGCACCATGCTGTAGAGCAGTTGCGTCTCGTCGGGTGCCAGCACCGCGGCCAGCGCGCGGGCATCGGCGGTGTCGGGGTCGTGGGCGTCCAGCGCGCCTGGCACCGCCTGCTCAACCGCCATCTGCTGCAGCAGCAGGGCGATTTCTTCCAGCGTGCCCGGTGCCGACAAGCCCAGGCCGCGCAGGCCGTCCACCGCCGCCAGCATGGCCGCGCCGTCGCGTTGCGCCAGTGCGCTGACCAGCACCCGCGCATGGCTGCGGTCGACACTGCCCAGCATGGCGCGCACGACGGTTTCGGTGAGCTGGCCGGCACCATAGGCGATGGCCTGGTCGGTCAGCGACAGGCCGTCGCGCATGCTGCCGCGCGCGGCGCGGGCCAGCAGGCGCAGCGAACCGTCGTCGGCCGGCACGTTCTCGGTGGCCAGCACGCGCTGCAGGTGTTCGCGCACGGTCTGCGGTGCCATCGGCCGCAGGTTGAACTGCAGGCAGCGGCTCAGCACGGTGGGCAGCACCTTGTCGGGGTCGGTGGTGGCCAGCACGAACTTCAGGTAGTCGGGCGGCTCTTCCAGCGTCTTCAGCAGCGCGTTGAAGGCGTCTTTGGACAGCTGGTGCGCTTCGTCGATCATGAAGACCTTGAAGCGGCCGATGCTGGGCTTGTAGGCCGCGCGCTCGATGAGGTCCTTGATCTCGTCCTTGCCGCCATTGCTGGCCGCGTCCATCTCGATGTAGTCGAGGTAGCGGTCGGCGTCGATTTCGGTGCAGGCGCTGCACACGCCGCACGGCTCGGCCGTGATGCCGCCGCTGCCGTCGGGCCCGGTGCAGTTCAGGCTTTTCGCCAGGATGCGGCTGACCGTGGTCTTGCCGATGCCGCGCGTGCCGGTGAACAGGTAGGCGTGGTGCAGCCGCTGGGTCTGCAGCGCATTCGTCAGGGCCTGCACGACGTGCTCTTGCCCCACCATTTCCGAGAAACGGCGCGGGCGGTATTTGCGGGCCAGGACAACGTAAGGCATCCGGCTGATTCTATGGGGGCAGGGATAATCGGCGGCCATGACCCAGACCCAGCACACTCCGCTCAGCTACGAGCAAGCCGGCGTTCAGTACGACCTGATCGATCCGCTGAAGGTGGCCGCCCAGCGCGCCGCCGCCGCCACCGCCGCCCACCTGCCGGGGCATGGTTTTGCCGAGGTCAGCGAGTCGCGCGGTGAATCGGCCTATGTGGTCGATGTCGGGCCTTTCTACCTGGCCAGCATCGTCGAATGCCTGGGCAGCAAGACCCTGGTGGCCGACGAGATGCAGCAGCTCACCGGCCGCCCGTGGTACGCCGGCATCGCGCAAGACACCATCGCCATGGCCATCAACGATCTCATCACGGTGGGTGCCACGCCGCTGGTGGTGCAGGCCTACTGGGCCGCTGGGGGCAGCGACTGGTTCAAGGACGGTGAGCGAGCCCAAGACCTGGTCGCCGGCTGGAAGGCCGCCTGCGACACCTGCAAGGTGGCCTGGGGCGGCGGCGAAACCCCTGCGCTGGCGGGCATCGTCGAGGCCGGGCGCATCGACCTGGCGGCCTCGTGCACCGGCCTGGTCAACCCCAAGCAGCGCCTGAGCCTGGGCGAAAAACTGGGCCCTGGCGACGCCATCGTGCTGCTGGCCAGCAGCGGCATCCATGCCAACGGTCTCACGCTGGCGCGCAAGCTGGCTGAACGCCTGCCGCAGGGCTATCTGACCGAGATCGAACCCGACCTGAGCTATGGCGCCGCGCTGCTGGCACCGACCACGCTGTATTCGCCGGTGACCGAAGCCCTGTGGGCCGCCGGCATTGCCGTGCACTACGCCGCCAACATCACCGGCCACGGCTGGCGCAAGCTGCTGCGCCACCCCAAGACGCTGGCCTACCGCATCCACACCGTGCCGCCGGTGCCAACCGTGTTGCGCACCATCACGCAGCTGGCCCAGCACGACGACTCCGAGGCCTATGGCACCTTCAACATGGGTGCCGGCTTCGCGCTATTCGTGCCCGCCGCCGAAGCCGAACGCACGGTGGCCGTGGCGCGGGCCTGCGGCGTGGCCGCCTGGGTGGCCGGCGCGGTCGAGGCGGGCGAAAAGCAGTTGTTCATCGAGCCGCTGGGCGTGACTTTTGGCGGCGACGCGCTGCAGTTGCGCTGAAGCCCGGCAGGGCCTTCAAGCCGCCGCTGCCGAAGCCGGCGAACCCGGCGCGCGCCCCGTCTAGAATCAGCCCCGACGGGCCTCCCCGCATGGAAGCGCGCCCAACCGGGTCAGGTGGGGAACCAAGCAGCCCTTAGCGTTGCAACCAGTGCCGGGGGTAAGGCTCGTCACCTTTGCCGACAGGTTTCGCGGGCCGTTTGAGGGCTGTTCGCGGGCCATTCGCGGCCTAGAACCTGAAAGCCAGCCGCAAGCCGCCCCAATGGCGGCCATTGACGCGGATCGGCGCTGCGGCTTCCTTCATCACCACGAATTCACCGCCGCCCATGTCGCGGCGGTAGGTCTGCAGCAGGAAGGCCCGCGCGTTGCGGGCTGACGCCAGGCCAGTGCGGTCGTTGAAGATGCGCCGGTTGCGGCAGTTGGCGGCGTTCCACACCGCGTCGCCAGAGCGCTGCGGGTGGTTGTACTTCTGGTTGTGGCAGGCGATGTAGCCATTGCGGTCGGCGGCGATGCAGAACACCACCTTGTCGGACAACTTCAGCTGCGCTTCCTGCACGGCGGGGAACAGGCGGTCGGCCAGCGCGTCGAAGCGGCTGCGGTGCTGCGCCGGCTGGCTGCCTGGCACCGCCAGGTAACGTTCGTCGAACAGCGCGTCGGCGGTGATGTCGCCACGCTGCAGCGCCGCTTCCAGGCGGCCGGCGATGTCGTCGGCGGCGCGTTGCGCGGCCTGGATGTAGGGCGTGTCTTCGGTCTCGAAACCCGAATTGGCGACGCGTTCGATGAGTTGTTCCGACAAGTCCAGAAAGGTCTCGGTGCGCTTCAGCGCATGGCCCAGGGCGCTGGCCGTGTGGCGTGTTTCGCCTTCCAGCGCGCTGATGCGCGTGTCGAGTTCACCGCACACCTGGCGGCTGTGGTCGCTGGCCGTGGCGATGCGGTTCACGCCGTCGACCACGCCGTCCAGCGCGCGGTGCACGCTGCCGGCCTGTGCCGCCTGTTGAGCGGCCTGTGCACCCGCCTGGACACCGGCCTCGCTGCGGCTGATGTCGCGGGCCAGGCTGGCGATGCGTTCGTCCAGTTGCGCCACCGTGCCGACGATGAGCTTGGCCGCGCGTTCAACTTCACCGGCCAGGTCCTTGACCGCGTCGGCGACCACGCTGAAACCGCGCCCGGCCTCGCCGGCCCGTTTGGCTTCAACGCTGGCGTTGAAGGCCACCAGGCGGGTTTGCAAGGCGATGCGGGTGATCTGGTTGGCGGCGTCAGACACGCCACGCAGCGTGCTGACCAGGCCGGTGACTTCGGCACCCACCGCCTCGACAGCCGTGCCGACGCTGGCCACAGCTTGCAGGCCCTGGCCGACTTCCTTCGCGATGCTGCCCTGGGCCTGCACCACGGCCAGCACTTGCTGCGCCAGTTCGCGCATGGCCTGCGTCTGCGCCACGGCCACCTTGTGGGCGTCGTCCAGCGTGCCGCGCACTTCGGCCGATTCACGGCCCAGCAGTGAGGCCCGCCGGGCCAGGTCGTGGATGTCGATGGCCGCCGTGGCAGCGCCAACCGCAACGGCCTTGCCCGGTGGCCCGTTGGCCGCCGTCGTCAACGCATCGGGCTTGGTGGATACCGGCGTGGCCGCAGCCCGCCCGCGTTGCAGGAATGCCAGCATGGAGTTCCCTTGAGGCGCGCAGGCCGTGGCGTGGGGTTCAGGTCACCACTGGCGCAGCCGCGTGCGCAGGCGCGCAATGCTTTGGCTGTGCAGTTGGCAGACCCGGCTTTCGGTGACGCCCAGGACGGCAGCGATTTCCTTCAGATTCATGTCGTGCTCGTAGTACATGCTCATCACGTACTGCTCGCGTTCGGGCAGGTTTTTGATGGCCTCGACCAGCGCTTCGCGCATGCGCAGGTCTTGCAAGCGCGCCATCGGGTTGGCGTCGGCGTCGGTGACGTGGCGGTCGAGGTAGTCGTCGTCGCCCTCGTCGCCGCTCATGTCTTCCAGGTAGATCAGTTGCGTGCCACGCACCTTGCCCAGCAGTTCCTGGTAGTCGGTCAGGCTCAGGCCCATTTCGCGGGCGATCTCGCCTTCGCTGGGCGCGCGGCCGTGGCGCTGTTCCAGCTTATGCACGGCGGCCTCGATGCTGCGCTGGTGGCGGCGGTCGCCCCGGCTCATCCAGTCGTTGCCGCGCAGTTCGTCTAGCATCGCGCCGCGGATGCGCTGCGTGGCGAAGGTTTCGAACTGCACCCCCTGCGCCGCGTCGAAGCGGCTCAGCGCGTCAGACAGGCCGATCATCCCCACCTGGATGAGGTCGTCGAGCTCCACGTTGGCGGGCAGTTTGGCAATCATCTGGTGCGCGAGGCGGCGCACCAGCGGGCTGTACTGCTTGAGCAGTGCGCCGGCGTCGAGTTGTCCCTTGGCGGTGTACATGGTCATGCCTCTATCGGAAAGCAGGGCGGGAAGTCGGGGTCGCGTGGGCGCGGTGCGCCAGCGGGTCGTAGGCAGGCCGAGCCGGCTCGTCCAGCGCCAGTTGGGCGGCCAGCAGGCGGCTCAGGTCGGCGCTGGCGCGCTCGTCAGGCGCGCTCTCGGGGTCCAGCAGGGCGGCACCGCGCAAGGCCGCGCCCAGGAAGGTATCCAGGCAACTGCCCAGGCTTTCGGTGATGCCGGCGGCACGCGGCGAACGCGGCGCGGCCACCAGCAGCAAGTCGAAGGTCATCAGCTCGCAGCGGCGCGCGAGCAACTTCGCGTTCGCATAGGCGTGCTTGATGCTTTCCGGGTGGTCGGCACCCAGCAGCACCGGGCGCACCGCGCGCTGTTTCAGCAAGCGGGCCAGGTCGACGCCATCGGCATGCAGCAGCACCACGTCGGCCTGCGGCGCGGCGGCCTGCACGGCGTCGATGAAAGCGGCTGAAGAACCCCGCGTGTCGACAAAGTCCATCGGCAGACCGCGCGCGGCCAGGTAGGACACGCGCGGTGCCACGTTCAGCACGCAGGCCTGCAGGTCCACGCTGGCCAGTTCATGCGGCAGCGGTGAGGTGCTGGCGGCGTCCACCACCAGCACGTGGCGGCCCTGCGCGGCCAGCAGCACGGCCAGGCGGTCCAGCACGCGGGCGCTGCTGGCACCGTGCGGGTTGGCGGCCAACGGGATCACGGTGCTCCGGCGGTTGGCAAACAGCCGGCGCAGGCCATCCGCCTGGTCCAGCGGCGCATGGGACGACGACTGCGAAGACAAGCGGCTTGAAGACGGTGCGCGCGGGGCGCGGTGAAAGGTGGCGGTCATCCTCGGGTCAGGCATGCAGTTCAGCGTTGGCCGGGGTCGCCATCGGCGGCAGACCGGCAAAGATCAGGTTCACGTCGCGTTCATCGAGCTGCCAGGCGGCACCCCCGCCGCCCTTCAGCGCGCGCTGCACCAGGGCTTGGGCCGACAGGCGGTGCCAGTCTTCCGGCACGCGCTGGCCGTTGGCCACGGCCAGCACCTTCAGCTTGTGGCGAATCATCGAATCCAGCGCCGGGCCCAGCTTCACGGCTTCGTCCAGCTTGGACAGGATCAGGCCTTCGCAGCTGGCGGCGTTGTAGGCCGCCAGCTGGTCTTCGATGGTCTCGCCCTGCGCACTGGCGTTGACCACCAGCACGCGGTTGATGGCGCTGTGGGTCAGCATGTCCAGCAGTTCGCGGGTGCGGCTGTCGCGCTGCGCCATGCCGGCGGTGTCGATCAGCACCATGCGTTTGCCCGACAGCAGGTCCAGCAGGTCTTCGAGCGAATCGCGGTCGTGCGCGGTGTGCACCGGCACGCCCAGGATGCGGCCATAGGCGCGCAGCTGTTCGTGGGCGCCAACGCGGTAGGCGTCCAGCGTGATCAAGCCCAGATGGGGTGCACCGTGGCGGGTGGCGAAGGCCGCC
>JANMZP010000015.1:0-25858 GCA_031383435.1 Betaproteobacteria bacterium
AGTTCCAGCAACCCTGGCTGTTGGCCAGCCGGTCCTGTTCGGGGTAGAGCACCAGAAAGCGTTCACGTTCCGCGATGCGGTTCATGCGCGTGCTGGTGGCGAAGCGGTTGGCGTCCTGGCCGCAGCCGTGCAGCATCACCAAAAGCGGCAGGCGTTCACCCAGCTTCACGCCCGGCGGGCGGTACAACTGGAAATGCCGCGCCCCGCCGGCACCCAGCGCCACGCCGCCCGTCCACGCGCCGGCACCCGGTGGTGCCTTGCGCGGTGCGACCCAGGGGGCCACGGGTTGACGCAAGGCGTGCTGGCCCGACACGGTGGCCAGGCGCGTCATCGCAACCAGGCCGCGCTCCCAAGTGCGGGCCCATCCCGACAGACCGATGCGCTTTTTCATCGGCCCAGTTTGGGGCCGGCAGCCAGCGTCCGGGCAGAACTTCAACGCGATCTGCACAGGGTGCGAAACCGCACAGACTGCAGCGGGTTTGCAGTCGGGCCGATTCAGTGCGTGGCGGTGGCGGTGGCCGCCATGGTCTTGACATGGGTCGAATCGGCACCATCTCACCAAGTAGAAGACTGCAGTTTCCCGCACCACCCTGACGCGCAAGACCCACCCATGCTGAACTTCGAGATCCCGAACATGACCTGCGGCCACTGCGTGCGCGCCATCACCGAGGCCGTGCACGCGGTGGACCCGGCCGCCACCGTGCAGACCGACCTGCCGCAGCACCGCATTCAGGTGAACACCGCCGTCACGCGCGAGGCCGTGGTGGCGCAACTGGTGGCAGCCGGCTACACGCCGACCTGAACACCGCGCCGGGCAGACAGGGGCACAGGGTCAGGGCGGCCTGGGTAGACTCCTCGTTCGCTTGAACGCCCCGCATGACCGGCATCCACATCACCGACATCGAAGCCGCCATCAACTGGTGGCGTGACCGCTCGCCCTCGCCCGACGGCATCAGCGCCTGCCCCGAGGTGCGCGCGTTGGCCGAGGTGTACGCACTGCTGGTCTATTACCGGGAGTCGCTGTGCGACGAGCGCAGCATGCCGGCCGCGGCTCGCGAGGCCTGGCTGGCCTGGTACGCCAGCACGCCGGACGCGCCCTGCATCGCCATCTGTTCCACCAGCCAGGGCGACGAGCAGTGCAAGGGCTGCGGCCGCAGTTTCGACGAGGTGCAGCACTGGCCGGGCTACAGCCCCACAGAGAAACGCAGCGTGTGGCGGCGCATCACCATGGAAGGCAAGGCCTGGCGCTTCAACCGTTATGCCGAACGCGCCCACCAGGCCAGCGGTGCCGACCACCCGCCGCCCGAGGCCTTCGAACAAGCCGCTGGGCCTGCTGCAAGCGCTGCATCGGCTGTATCGGCCCGCCCCGCCGTACCCGCCCCGGCGGCGGACCGCCCTTGACGGCAGACACGGCCCAGGGCGACCCTGCCGGCACCCCGGGCGCGGCCCGCGTTTCCTGGTTGGACAGTGCCCGCCACATTGCGCCGCTGGCCTGGCCGGTGTTCATCGGCCAGGTGTCGGTGCTGGCCTTCGGCACCATCGACACCCTGCTGGTGGCCCGTGCTTCGGCCACCGACCTGGCCGCGCTGGCGGTGGGCGGCGCGGCCTACATCACCATCTTTATCGGCTTCATGGGCGTGCTGATGGCGCTGTCGCCCATCGTCGGCCAACTGCAGGGTGCCAAGCGCTCGGCGGAAGCCGGCCGGCAGGTGCACCAGGCCTTGTGGATTGCCGCCGCGCTGGCCCTGCTGGGCAGCACGCTGCTGGCCTTTCCCTATCCCTTCCTGGCGCTCTCCAGGGTCAGCCCCGAAGTGGCTGACAAGGTGCGCGGCTACCTGCTGGCACTGGCTTTTTCTCTGCCGGCCTCCTTGCTGTTCACCATCTACCGCAGCTTCAACACGGCCGTGGGCCGGCCCAAGGTGGTGATGGCGCTGCAGGTCGGCGCGCTGGCGGTGAAACTGCCGCTGTCGGCGGCCCTGGTCTTCGGCGTCCCGGCGCTGGGCCTGCCTGCCATGGGCGTGCTGGGCTGCGGCATCGCCACCGCCGTGGCCATGTGGGCGCAAGTGCTGGTGGCCTGGTGGGTGATGCGGCGCGACCGTTTCTACAACGCCTTCAAACTCTTCGGCCACGGCCTGCACCGCCCCGACGGACCGGCGCTGCGGCAGCACCTGAAACTGGGCCTGCCGCTGGGCGGCGGCATCCTGGTGGAAGTGACCGGCTTTTCGTTCATGGCCATCTTCATCGCTCGCCTGGGCACCACGCCGGTGGCCGGGCACCAGATCGCCGTCAACCTGGTTTCGCTGATGTTCATGATGCCGCTGGCCATAGGCAACGCCACCAGCACGCTGGTGGCCCTGCGCATCGGTGCGCAGCAGCCGGCAGCGGCGCGGCGCCTGGGCTGGCACGGCCTGGTGCTGGGCTGCGGCGTGGCGGCGGTGCTGGGCGCGGCCATGCTCTTCGCCCGCGAACCGGTGCTGCGCCTGTACACGCAAGACCCGGTGGTTTTCGCGGCGGCGCTGCCCTTGCTGGCCTGGGTGGCGGTGTTCCACGTGGCCGACGCGGCGCAGACCATCGCGGCCTTCGTGCTGCGCGCCTACAAGGTGACCGTGGTGCCGATGGCCATCTACGTGGCCGCCTTGTGGGGCGTGGGCCTGGGCGGTGGCTACACGCTGGCCTTCAACCTGTCGGGCAGCGTGCCGGCGGCCTTGCAGGGCGCGCGCGGCTTCTGGTTCGCGTCCACCAGCGGGTTGGTGCTGGCCGGGGCCGCGCTCAGCGCCTTCATGGTCTGGCGGATGCGCCAGGAACGCCAGCAGGCGCGCCAGCAGCCTTGCCTGCAGACGCCGGGCTAGCCGGCGCCGGCAGCTGCAGCACGAAGCAACTGCCGCCGCCTTCGCGCGCTTCGCAGCGCACGCTGCCGCCGTGGCGTTCGGCAATCTGCCGCACCAGCGACAAGCCCAGCCCCACGCCACCTTCGCGTTCGGCATGGCCGGGCAGGCGGAAGAAGGCTTCGAAGATGCGCTGCCGGAAGGCCTCGGGCACGCCCGGGCCGCGGTCGCAGACGCGCCATTCGATCCGCCCGCCGGGGGCCGCCACCACCTGCACGTCGACCTCGTCACCGCCATAGCGGCGGGCGTTTTCCAGCAGGTTGCGCAGCGCGCGGCGCAGCAGGCGTTCGTCGCCCTGCACCTGGACATCGGCACCGTGCGCGCTGGCCCCCACTCGGGCGGCTTCCTCGGCGGCCACGGCGAGCAGGTCGACACGGTCTTCCAGCACGACTTGCGCGGTGGCGTCCAGCCGGCTGGCCAGCAGCACCTCTTCAACCAGCGCGTCCAGTTCGGCCACGTTGGTTTCAATTTCGCGGCGCAGCGCGACGCGGTGCGCCGGCGTGGCGTCTTCCAGCATGGCCATCGCCATCTTCAAGCGGGCCAGCGGCGAACGCAGCTCATGGCTGGCGTTGGCCAGCAGGCTCTGGTGTGAACGCAGCAGCGTTTCGATGCGCCCGGCGGCGCGGTTGAAGCTGGCACCCACGGCGGCCACTTCGTCCTGGCCGTCTTCGGCCACCCGCTGGTGCAGCGCGCCAGCCCCGAAGGCTTCGACGCCCTGCTTCAGCGCCTCCAGGCGCCGCGTCAGCCGCCGCACCACTGGGTAGGCACCGCCGGCCACGGCCATGAACAGCACCACCAGCAAGGCCGCCAGGCCCACCCCGTTGGGCCAGGCGCGCGGGCCGCCCATCCACGGTGGCGGCGGGTGCATGTCGCCCCCCCGGGCGGCCGCAGCAGCGGCCAGGCGTTGCGGGTTGGGCTTGGGCACCCACAGCTGGCGGCCGTCGTCGAAGCGGATGGCCTGCAGCCGGCCGGCCATGGCCGGGGTGTCGAATTCGCGCCGCTGGAACGATTCGGAAATCGCGATACGCTGGCCGTGGGCATCGTCCAGCGCCATCGGCAGGCGCAGGCGTTGCGACCATTCGCGCAGCGCTGCCGCCTGTTCCGGCACGGGCGCGGTGGCGGCCGGCATGGCCCGTTCCAGCAGGTCGCCCCAGGCTTCGGCGCGGTCGCGCGCCGAGCTTTCGTTGCGTTCGCGCACGCTGCCTTCCACCGCCAGACGCTGCTCTTCCATGTGGCGCTGCACCAGCCAGCCCGAGACCAGCGCGAACAGCGCCAGCACGGTGACCACGGTGAGGTAGATGCGGAAATAAAGCGAACGCATCGCAGGGCTAGCGCTGAGCCAGCGAGCTTGAGGCCCTGATGCAGGGCCTCATTCAGCGTCCTGCTTCTTGGCGAAAACGTAGCCGGCGCCGCGCACCGTCAGCACGCGCTTGGGGTTCTTCGGGTCGTCCTCGATCAAGGCCCGGATGCGCGAGATGTGCACGTCGATGCTGCGGTCGAAGGCTTCCAGCGGATGGCCTTTCAGCGAATCCATGATCTGGTCGCGGGTCAGCACACGGCCGGGGCTTTTGGCCAGCACGGTCAGCAGTTCGAACTGGTGGCTGGTCAGGTCGCAGGGCTGGCCGGCCAGGCGGGCCTGGCGCGCGCCCAGGTCGACTTCCAGGCGGCCGAAAGTCAGCACCTCGTCGTCGCTCCGGTCGGGTGCGGCACGGCGCAGCAGGGCCTTCACGCGGGCCAGCAGTTCGCGCGGCTCGAAAGGCTTGGGCAGGTAGTCGTCGGCGCCGATTTCCAGGCCCACGATGCGGTCCATGGGCTCGCCGCGCGCGGTCAGCATCAGCAGTGGCAAACGCCGCGTGCGCGGCTGGCTGCGCAGTTCGCGGGTGAAGTCCAGGCCGTCGCCGTCGGGCAGCATCAGGTCCAGCACCAGCGCGTCGTAAGCCGTCTGCTTGAGCAGCTCGCGTCCGGCCGCCAACGAGCCGGCGGTGTCCACGCTGTAGCCGTTGTTGCGCAGGTAGCCGCTCACCATGTCGGTGAGTCGCAGGTCGTCGTCGATCAGCAGCAGATGGCTCATGAACAGCGTGTCGATATCAAAAACGCCCCGGTGCATCAGCGCCGGGGCGAAAAGAGCGGGCCCCCAGTGGCGTGCTCCCCGAGTGATCGTTCAGCATAGCGCGGCGCGCGACCCTGGCGGCAAGCCCGGGCCGCGCCGTCGGCCTCACTTGGTCGATTTGTCCAGCGTGGCGCGCTCGCCGGCGTGGCGCTGCATCATGGCCTGGCGCTTCGCCATCAGCTCGGCCAGCGTCTTGCGCTGCTCGGGCGTCAGCACCGTGCTGGCGTCGAGCAGGGCTCGCGTCATGCGCTTGCTGGCGCTGTCGTGCTGGGCCGAAATCTGGCTGCGCAGGCTTTCCACGGCGCGGGCGTCCACCGTGGGCTGGGCGAAGGCCGCTTGCATCTGCTGGTGCAGCGTGCGGCCGGCTTCACGCTGGGTCTTCAGGTCGGTGTGGGCGGCTTCCATGATGGCCTTGATCTGCGTGCGCTGTTCCGGCGTGGCCTTCACCGCGTCGAGCACGCGCGCCATGTGCGGGCCGGCCATGCCCATGCCCATGCCCATGCCGCCACCGTGCAGGCCACCGTGGCCACCGCGCATACCGCCGGCACCGCCGTGCATGTCGCCCATCGGCTGCGCGTGGGCGGTCGGCGTCAGGCTGGCGGCCGCCGCCACCAACAACGTGGCCATCAACATCTGCACGGGCCGCGACAGGCGCGGCAGGAAAGTCGTTTGCTTCAGGTTCATCACGTCTCCAGGGGTGGGCTTCAACATGAAACGGATGGTGTGGCGTGCCCGTATCGCTGCTGTGGGGCCGGGGTAAAGATGTGTTGCAAGTGACCAGGTTTCAGGCCGACTTTCAGGCCGGCGCTTCGACCCGCGCCAGCCGGCGCTGCAGCGAAAACTCGGGCTGCGCGCTGCGCAGGTCCAGGCGCAGCAGCACGCCGCTGGCGCGGTCGATGACGATGACGCCGTCCAGCCGCGTCGAATCTTCACCGCGCTGGGCGTCGCCGAAAAGTTCGATCACGGCGACATCGAAACGCCGGCCGGCAACCGTCTGCGGGCCGACAGCCACCACCTGGCCGCGCACACGGGCCCGCGCCATCGGGTCGCCGGTGAGCAGGATGTCTCCAGCCGTCACGCTGCCCAGCGCGAGGTCGCTGCGCAGCAGGTGCGGCCACTGCAACGCACCATCGGGCGCGGCAGTGATGTTACCGGCCGGGTCCTGCTTCCAGACGCCGCCGGGCGCATCAACTGGCACAGCGCCCGGCACAGCGCCCGGCGCAGCGCTCGAAACAGCGCCCTGGCCTTCGCTGCGGTATTCCAGGTCGCCGCGACGCAGCGCCGTCAGGCGCAGCGCCGACTCCACGCTGGGGCCGCGCGCGCCGCGGCGCTCTTCGTAGACCAGCCGCTCGCCCAGCACCAGCGGCAGCGTGGCCGCACGGGCCGCCGACAGCGTGTCGCCAGGCGGCGGGCAGGCCTTCGAGGCCGCCGCCGTGCGCAGCGCTTCATAGCGGCCCTTCAACTGCGCCAGTGCTTGGGCCTCGGGCCCGTCGCTGCGCATGGCCACCAGGGCCGGCCAGAAGATGGTGACGCCCACGCCCAGCGCGATGATGTTGTTGCCCGCGCGCTCGTCCACCGCGTAGGCGCGGTCGGCGGCGCGCTGCTGCACCCGGTCGAGTTCGTCGGCCATGCGCTCGCAGTCCCAGCCGGCAAAGTCGGCCGGGTTGACGGGCACTGGCAGCACCTCGCCCGATCGCGTGGCACAGCCGGCCAGCAGCACACCCAGGCCCCATCCGGCCATCAGGGCGCGCGCCGGGCGGCTGAACATCAGCGTGCCAGGCCGCGCGAGAAGTCGATGATCAGCCGGCTGGCCAGGTACAGACGCGGCTCGATGGAATCGATCAGCACGTACTCGTCGTCGTTGCTGTGCGCGCCGAAGCTTTGCAGACCGAAGCGTTCCAGCACCGGGTTGGCCGTGTTCAGCGCCGCGAAGGCCGCGTCGGTGCCGCCACCGGCCACGCTGTCCAGCACCTTCAGCGTCTTGCCCAGTTCGGCGTAGATGCGCGTGGCGTGGCGGCCCACCGTGATCTGCGCCGGGTTGACCTCCAGCGGCGGGCGGCGCTGCTCGAAAGTCAGGTCCACCTTGGTGCCCGGAATCAGCTGCTTCTTGATGGTTTCGCGCAGCTTGATTTCCAGCGCGCCGTAGTCGGCCACTTTCTCCACGCGCACATCGGCCGCCGCGTTGGCCTCAGCCGGGATCACGTTGCGGTTGGTGCCGCCGCTGACCATCGTCCAGTTCATCTTCAGACCGCGCGACGGGTCGCTGAAATCCCGGGTCTGCAGCATCTGGTGCGACAGCTCGTAGATCGCGTTCAAACCGCGTTCGGGCGCGCTGCCGGCGTGGCTGGCCTTGCCGGTGACTTTCAACGTCACCGCGGCAATGCCGGCGGTGGCCAGCGAGAGCTGGTCGCTGCTCACGCTGGTGCCTTCATGTGACATCGTCAGGTCGTGCTCGGCACCCAGCCGGCTGAGGGTGCTGCGCGAACCCGGCGAGCTGATTTCCTCGTCGCCGTTGATCAGCACGGTCAGGGTGCCGTATTCGCGGAAGTTCATCGCCTTCAGCGTGGCCAGGGTGTGCAGGATGACGGCCACGCCGGCCTTGTCGTCGCCGATGCCCAAGCCGTAGGCCTTGTTGCCGTCGATGCGGAACGGCTGCTTGGCACCCATGCCGCGCAGGTAGACGGTGTCCATGTGCGCGATGAGCATGATCTTCTTCGTGCCCGTGCCCTTGAACGTGGCCTTGACCATGCGGCCGATCTGGGCCGGCGTGTCGTGCATGCGGTAGACGTCGGCACCGGGTTCGATGAATTCGACTGCGCCACCCAGGGCCTTCAGGCGGTCGAAGATGAGTTGCGAGATGCGGTCCAGGCCTTCGCGGTCGCCGCTGCCCGACTCGATGCCGACCAGGTCTTTCAGCGTCTCCAGCAGGGGCTGCTTCTGGGCTTGCACGGTGGACCACACGGTGGCGTCGGGCGCGGCCCGGGCGGGCACGACGCAGGCGGCTGCGGCGAGCAGCGCGGTGGCGGTCAGGCGGGACAGGGTGCAGGCGAAGGGCTTCATGTTGCGGGTCTCGAAGGCGACGGAGGCCCGCATTGTCGGTCCCTAGAATCGGCCGACTGTGCCGTACTTCCCCGCTGTTCGTTCGTCGCTGACCTTTGTGCCGACACCCCCTCGATGAACCCTGACCGCCCTGCCCCGCCGCCAGCCGATTTCCGCGACCTGGCCGCGCTGATTGCCGAGCACGCCGCCCAGCGGCCCGATGCCACCGCGGTGGTCGTCGAAGGCCAGCGTCTGCGCTATGCAGAACTGGACGCGCTGATCGACCGCGTGGCCGCCGCGCTGCAACGTGACGGGCTGCAGCCGCAGCAGTGCATCGCGATCTGCGGCGGGTCCAGCATCGCCTACCTGGCGCTGTTCATCGGTGCCCTGCGCGCCGGCCTGGCGGCGGCACCACTGGCGCCCAGTTCCACACCGGCACAACTGGCTGCGATGGTGGCCGATGCGGGTGCCAAGCTGGTTTTCATCGACGGCACCGTGGCCGCCATGGGCGTCGACTGGCCCGCCGGCAGCCCCGTGCTGCGCATGGACGCGACCCCGACTGCAGCATCCGGCAGCCTGAACTTCCAGACCTGGCTGGCGCCCGTTGGCGCGCGGTCGCAGCCCGTGGCCATCGACCCGGCCTGGCCCTTCAATCTGATCTATTCATCGGGCACCACCGGCACGCCCAAGGGCATCGTGCAGGCGCACGCCATGCGCTGGGCGCACATCCAGCGCGCGGTGGTTTCGGGCTACAGCGCAGACGCCGTCACGCTGATCGCCACGCCGCTGTACAGCAACACCACGCTGGTCTCGGTGATCCCCACGCTGGCCCTGGGCGGCTGTCTGGTGCTGATGCCGAAGTTCGAGGCCGGCACCTACCTGCAATTGGCCCAGACCCACCGCGCCACGCACACCATGCTGGTGCCCGTGCAGTACCAGCGGCTGATGGCGCGGCCCGATTTCGCTGCCCATGACCTCAGCAGCTTCCGCCACAAGTTCAGCACCAGCGCGCCCTTCCATGCCGCACTCAAGGCCGACGTGCTGGCCCGCTGGCCCGGCGCGCTGACCGAGTACTACGGCATGACCGAAGGCGGCGGCACGGTGATTCTTCAGGCCCATCTGCACCCCGACAAATTGCACACCGTGGGCCAGCCTTCAGAAGGCCACGACATCCGGCTGATCGACGAAGACGGCGTCGAATTGCCGCAGCAGCCCGGCGTGGCCAGCCCTGCCAGCGGCGAGATCGTCGGCCGTTCGCCCGGCATGATGACCGGCTACCACGGCCGCCCCGACCTGACCGCCGCCGCCGAGTGGTTCGATACCGAGGGCCGGCGCTACATCCGCACCGGCGACGTCGGCCGCTTCGACGCCGACGGCTTCCTGATCCTGCAGGACCGGCGCAAGGACATGGTCATCAGCGGCGGTTTCAACGTCTACCCCAGCGACCTGGAAGCCGTGCTGCGGCAGCACCCGGCGGTGGCCGATGCGGCGGTGGTCGGCGTGCCTTCCGTGGCATGGGGCGAAACGCCGGTGGCCTTCGTGGTGCGCCGCGCCGGCCATGCCGACGACGCAGAAACCTTGCGCGCCTGGGCCAACGCGCAACTGGGCAAGACGCAGCGCCTGAGCGCGCTGAAGCTGCTGAGCGAATTGCCGCGCAGCGCCATCGGCAAGGTGCTGAAACGCGAGCTGCGCGACAGCTGGACGAACACGCAACAACACCCCGAGGGAAAGCCATGAATTTCAAGGACAAGGTCGCCATCGTCACCGGCGCTGGCGGCGGTCTGGGCCGTCAACATGCACTGGCCCTGGCTGCGCGCGGGGCCAAGGTGCTGGTCAATGATGTCGGCCGGCCAGTGGCGCGGCCCGATGGCAGCGAAATCAGCGCGGCGCAAGCCGTGGTGGCCGAAATCGTGGCCGCCGGCGGCACGGCGATGGCCCACCACGCCTCGGTCAGCGACGAGGCTGCTGTTGGCCAGATGGTGCAGGCCGTGCTGGCCGCCTGGGGGCGCGTCGACATCCTGGTCAACAACGCCGGCGTCCTGCGCGACAAGAGCTTCGCCAAGATGACGATGGACGACTTCCGCCTGGTCGTGGATGTGCACCTGATGGGCGCGGCCATCTGCACCCACGCGGTGTGGCCGGTGATGCGCGCGCAGAAGTACGGCCGCGTCGTGATGACCACCTCGTCCACCGGCCTGTATGGCAACTTCGGCCAGGCCAATTACGGCGCGGCCAAGATGGCCTTGGTGGGCCTGATGCAGACGCTGGCCATCGAGGGCGCGAAAGACGGCATCCACGTGAATTGCCTGGCACCCACCGCCGCCACGCGCATGACCGAAGGCCTGATGCCGGTCGAGGTGCTGGCCCGCCTGCAGCCCGAAGCGGTGACGCCGGGCCTGCTGTTCCTGGCCTCGGACGAAGCCCCCACGCGCACCATCCTGTGCGCCGGCGCCGGCACGTTTGAGCGCGCCCACATCACGCTGACCGAAGGCGTGCACATCGGCGCAGCGCGTGAAGACGGCGAAGCGGTGGCGGCGCAGTTCGAAGCCATCTCGAACCGCGCGGGTGAACAGGTGCCGGGCAGCGGCAGCGCGCAGGGCGCCAACGAGGTGACGAAGGCGGTGACGGCATCGGCGCTGAAGTGATGGCGGCACCTGTCGCGTGCAGCGACGAGACGGTAGCCGCGAAGCTGCGATGAACGCCGACGAAACCGTCGCCGTCATCGACTTCGAGACCACCGGCATGTCGCCCGGCATGGGCTCGCGGGCCACCGAAATTGCCGCCGTGCTGGTTTGCGGCGGGCAGATCGTCGGCCGCTTTCAGAGCCTGATGAACAGCGGCGCCTGGGTGCCGCCATTCATCGAGCAATTCACCGGCATCAGCAACGCCATGCTGGCCAAGGCACCGCCCGCACGCGCCGTGATGCGCGAGGTCTTGCAGTTCACACGCGGCTGTCCGCTGGTGGCCCACAACGCGGCTTTCGACCGCAGCTTCTGGCAGGCCGAAACCGCGCACGCCGCAGCCGATGTCGACCCCGCGCACGACTTCGCCTGCACCCTGCTGCTGGCCCGCCGCCTGTACCCGCAGGCGCCCAACCACAAGCTCGGCACGCTGGCCGACTTCCACCACCTGCCGCGCAGCGGCCGCGCCCACCGCGCGTTGGCCGACGCCGAAGTCACGGCGCACCTGCTGGTTCAGATGCAGCAGGACGTGCAGGCCCGCTACGCCGCCGCGCTGGGCGACAGCGCACCCACGCACCGCCACCTGTGCGAATTGCAGCGCACGCCCAAGGCGCAGCTGGAACGCTGCTTCCTCAGTCCCCAGCCTCGTCGAAAAGGCCGCCTGCTACCGGCGTGATCGGGGTCTTGACCGGCGGCTTGATTGGCGGTGCCGCAGGGCCCGCAGCGTCCGCGACAAAGCGCTCGACAGGGGCCAGCCGCACCAGCTGCGCGGCCTGTTCCAGCGGCCCATGCAACCAGGCATCGACATCGGCCGCTTCGATGGGCACCACGCTGCGCTTGTCCTGCATGGCGGGCGGCCGCTTCGCGTCAGGCTTGTGCATGCGGTTCATCAGGGGGTGGGCGTCGGCGTTGATCGTCAGCATGGTGTAGCTCTCGACGACCTCACCGGTCTCTTTGTCGACCCAGGTGCTCCACAAACCGGCCAGCCCCCAGGCCTGCCCGTCAGTGCGGCGAAAGCGCCAGGGCACGTGCCGGCCGCTTTCCCAGTTCGGCTCGAAGAAGGCCAGCGCCGGGATGATGCAGCGCTGCCCGCGTGCCCAGGGCTGCTTGTAGCTGGCCTTCGCGCTGAGTTCTTCAGACCGCGCGTTGCTGGTCGGAAAGCTGAGCTTGGCGGTCTTGGCGAACCAGGGCACCAGCGACCATTGACCGACGACCAGTTGGCGCGCCGGGTGGACGCCGTCAGTTTCAGCCGAGCCACCCGGCAACGCGCGGATGAAGGGCCCCGGATAGCGCGGAAAAACGTCATGCGCCCAGGTCATCGGGTTGCGCGCACCCAACTGCCACTGGCGTTCGATGTCGCCCACTTCGGGCGCGATGTAGCGGGTGCACATGCAGGTTTCTCCGGGGACCGGTTCTGGACACGGACACAATGATGGCCTGTGGCGGCCCACGATTGCCGCCCCAAGCGCCTGACTGACCATGAAGCTCGACCCGCCCCCCTCCTCAGCACCGCATGCCAGCCCGGCCGCAAGTCTGGTCGCGGGCCTGGCCGATGCGGCCGCGCATTTCCAGGCGCTCGTCGATGAGCAGGCGGAACTGATCTCGGTGGCCAGCCTCGACGGCACCCTGGCCTATGTCAACCACGCCTATGCCCGGCATTTCGGGCTGGAGGCGGCGGCCATGGTCGGCACCAGCCTGTATGCGCATGTCGAACCGCAAGACCGCGAGCCGGTACGCCGCCTGGTTGCCAGCCTGGCCGTGTTGGGCCAGGTTGCCACCGGCGAGAACCGGATGAAGTCGGCCAGCGGCGAAGCGCTCTGGGTGGCCTGGACCAACCGCGTGCACGTTGACAATCAGGGCCGGCCGATGCTGCATTCGGTGGGGCGGGACGTGACGGCGCGCCGGACGGCCGAAGCGGCGTTGCGCGCCAGCCAGGATTTTGTGACCCGGTCGGGGCGGATTGCCGGCGTTGGCGGCTGGGAGCTGGACCTGGCCAGCAGCCGGGTCAGCTGGTCGGCCGAAACGCGGCGCATCCACGAGGTGGCTGACGACTTCGTGCCCACGCTGGACAACGCCATCGCCTTCTACGCCCCGGAAGCCCGCCCGGCCGTCGAAGCCGCCGTTCAGCGCGGCCTGGAAACGGGTGAACCCTGGGAACTGCAACTGCCCATCATCACCGCCAGTGGACGCCGCATCTGGGCCCGCGCGGTGGGCGAGGTGGATCGGGTGAACGGCCAGGCGGTGCGGCTGATCGGCACCTTCCAGGACGTGACCGAACGCCACCGGCTGGAACAGCAGCTTGCCGACAGCGAACGCTTTCTGCGCCAGTTGGCCGATAACCTGCCGCTGCGCATCGCCTACCTCGATACCCAGCGGCGCTACCGCTTCGTCAACCAGGAAATGCTGCGCCACTTCGAACGCCCGGCTGCCGAGGTGCTGGGCCGCACGCGGGCCGAATTGCGCCCGGGCGAAGACGATGCCCGGCTGGGCGAACGCGCGCACGCCGCATTGGCCGGCCAGCCGCAGCAGTTCGAATTCGAGGAAACGGTGGCGGGCAGCCTGCGCCGTTTCGAGAACCGGCTGGTGCCCGACATCGACGACGCCGGTGGCGTGCGTGGCTTCTTCGTCACCGGCATCGACATCACAGAACGCAGCCGCGATGCGGCGGCGCTGCGCGAGTTGACGGCCATCTTCGACAACACCACCGACTTCGTGGTGCAGACCGATTTCCGCGGCCGCATCACCTACCTGAACCCGTCGGCTCGCCAGGCCCTGGGCCTGTCCGCCGAAGCCGACGTGACTGGTGGCAGCTTTGACGAATTCAGCACCGCAGAAACGGCCGACCAGTACCGGGCGGTGATCCTGCCTGCGGTGCAAGCGCGCGGGGTCTGGGTGGGAGAGACCACGATCAACCTGGCCGACCGGCCTGCAGTGCCGATGAGCCATCTGGTGCTGGCGCACCGCGACGACCAAGGCCGCGTCGAGCGCTATTCGGCGGTGCTGCGCGACATCTCGGAGCGCGTGCGCGCGCAAGGCGAGATTGCCCGCCAGACCGAGACCTTGCGCCTGGTGGCCGAGGCCATACCGGCCACGGTCGCGGTGGTCGATCGGCAGGGCCACTACCGCTTCGCGAACAGCGCCTTCCTGCAGTGGTGCGGGCTGCCGCGCAGTGCCGTCATCGGACACCACGCCCGCGATGTGCTGGGCGAACCCGCCTTCGAGCGCCGCTGGCCGTGGATCGAGCGCGCCTTGCAGGGCCAGCAGGTCAGCTTCCAGACCGAGCACCGCAGCGCCGGCGACAGCCGCATCCTGGCCGTCACCTATGTGCCCTTGCGCCTGGACAGTGGCGAGCTCGACGGTTTCGTCACGGTGTCGCTGGACATCACCCAACAGAAGCAGGAAGAACAACGGCTGAAGGCCCTGGCGCAGCGCGACGCGCTGACCGGCCTGCTCAACCGGGCCGGTTTCGAGTCGGCCCTGCGCGAGCCACACAACACCGGCCTGTCGCTGGCGCTGCTGTACATCGACCTCGACCTCTTCAAGCCGGTCAACGACACCCACGGGCACCCAGTAGGCGACGAGGTGCTCAAGCGCTTCGCCGAACGCCTGACCCACGTGGTGCGGCCGACCGACCTGGTCGCGCGCCTGGGCGGTGACGAATTCGCGGTGGCGGTGCTGGGCCTGCCGGCCCAGTCGAATGCCGCCAGCGTTGCCGACAAGGTGCTGGCCGCGGCGCGCGCGCCTTTCGAAGTCGGCCCCTTGAAAGTGGTCATCGGCGCCAGCGTCGGCGTGGCCTTCGCAGAGCCCGGCAACGTGGACATCCATCGCCTGGTCGTTCAGGCCGACGAGCAACTGCTGCGCGCCAAAGCGGCTGGTCGAGGGCGGCAGTTCTCCGACTCGCGTTGAGCAGACCGGGGCGCTGAAAAGAAAACGGGCCCGATCAACTGATCGGGCCCGTTTTCACTTGATGCCTGGCGGAGAGGGTGGGATTCGAACCCACGGTACCTTGCGGTACGCCTGATTTCGAGTCAGGTACATTCGGCCACTCTGCCACCTCTCCAGGTTTTTGCGTGGTCTCGCTGTGCAGCGAAGCCGCAAATTCTAGCCGATCAGGCGCGCAGCACGTCCAGCCCGCCCAGGTAAGGCTGCAACGCTTGCGGCACGCGGATGGAGCCATCCGCCTGCTGGTGGTTTTCCAGCACCGCCACGAGCGTGCGGCCCACGGCCAGGCCCGAGCCATTCAGCGTGTGCACGTACTCGGGCTTACCGGCTGCGTTGCGGAATCGCGTTTGCATGCGCCGCGCCTGGAAGGCGTCGCAATTGCTGCAGGAACTGATTTCGCGGTAGGTGTCCTGCGCTGGTATCCAGACTTCCAGGTCGTAAGTCTTGCTGGCACCGAAACCCATGTCGCCGGCGCACAGCGCCAGCACGCGGTAGGGCAATTCCAGCTTTTGCAGGATGGCCTCGGCGTGGCCCACCATGGCCTGCAGCGCAGCTTCGCTGTGTTCGGCCTGCACGACCTGCACCATCTCGACCTTGTCGAACTGGTGCTGGCGGATCATGCCGCGCGTGTCGCGCCCGGCGCTGCCGGCTTCGCTGCGGAAACACGGGCTGTGCGCGGTCAGCTTGATGGGCAGCGCGCTGGCTTCCAGCATCTGCTCGCGCACGCTGTTGGTCAGGCTGATCTCGCTGGTGCTGATCAGGTACTGCTCGGGCTGTGCTTCGTCGCCACCCCGAAGCACCCAGAACATGTCTTCCTTGAACTTGGGCAACTGCCCGGTGCCTTCCAGCACCTCGCGGTTCACGATGTAGGGCGTGTAGCACTCGGTGTAGCCGTGCTGCGTGGTGTGGGTGTCCAGCATGAACTGCGCCAAGGCCCGGTGCAACCGCGCCGCCGGACCGCGCAGGAAGGTGAAGCGCGCGCCGCTGAGCTTGATGCCGGTGTCGAAGTCCAGGCCCAGCGGCGCGCCCAGGTCGACGTGGTCACGAGGGGTAAAGCTGTAACTGCCGGGCGTGCCCCAGCGCCGCACTTCGACGTTGCCGGTTTCGTCCGCGCCATCGGGCACGTCGGCTTGCGGCAAATTCGGCAGGCTCATCAGCAAGGCCTGCAATTCGGTCTGCAGCACGTCCAGACGTTCAGCGCCGGCCTTCAATTGGTCGGCAATGCCGGCCACTTCGGCCATCAGCGCGGTGGTGTCGCCACCCTTGCCTTTGGCCTGACCGATCTGCTTGCTCAGCGCGTTGCGCTGCGCCTGCAACTGTTCGGTGGCGGTCTGGATCTGCTTGCGCTCGGCTTCCAGCGCGCTGTAGCGGGCGACGTCCAGAAAGGGCTGCGGGTTCTTGCGGCGTTGCAGTTGGGCGACCACGCCGTCGAGGTCGCGGCGCATCAGGTTGATGTCGAGCATGGGGTTCCTTGCGGGTTCTGTTCGATGTGCGGCTGCATGTGCAGACGGCGCCTTGGGAGGGCGCCGTCTTCGTGTGGGTGCAACGAGAGCGGCGCGGTCAGGATCGCGAAGGCAGCACTTCACTCATGCTGCGGTCGCCCAGCCCGCGCGGCAGCGGGAAGTGCACGTTCTCGGTGACGCCGTCCATCTTGCGGATGGCCGTGGCGCCCAAGGCGCGCAGCGCTTCGATGACCTGCTGCACCAGCACGTCGGGCGCCGAGGCCCCGGCCGTCAGGCCGACGCGCCGGCCGCCTTCGAACCACTGCGGCTGCAGGTCTTGCGCGCCTTCAACCATGTAGGCCGGTGTGCCCAGGCGCTGCGCCAATTCGCGCAGGCGGTTGCTGTTGCTGCTGGTCGGGCTACCGACCACGATGACCACGTCCACCGCCGGCGCCAGCACCTTCACGGCGTCCTGGCGGTTTTGCGTGGCGTAGCAGATGTCCTGCTTCTTCGGTTCGCGCACATGCGGGAAGCAGCGCTTCACTTCGGCCAGGATCTGCGCCGCGTCGTCCACGCTCAGCGTGGTCTGCGTCACCACCGCCAGCTTGTCGCCGCGCGGCTTCACGTGCTGCACGTCGTCGGCTTCTTCGACGAGGTAGATGCCCTCGGTCAACTGGCCCATCGTGCCTTCGACCTCGGGGTGGCCCTTGTGGCCGATCATGATGAATTCAAAGCCTTCCTTGGCCAGCTTGGCCACTTCCACGTGCACCTTGGTGACCAGCGGGCAGGTGGCGTCGAAGACCTGGAAGCCGCGCACGCCCGCTTCCTTGCGCACCACCTGGCTGACGCCATGGGCGCTGAAGACCAGCGTGGCACCAGGGGGGACGTCGTTCAGGTCTTCGATGAAGATCGCGCCCTTGCTCTTGAGGTCGTTGACGACGTAGGTGTTGTGAACGATTTCGTGGCGCACATAGATGGGCGCGCCGAAGCGCGTGAGGGCGCGTTCAACGATCTCGATGGCGCGGTCCACCCCGGCGCAGAAACCACGCGGTTCGGCCAACAGGACTTCGTGCAATTCGATCGGTCGGACCGGTTCATTGGCCATCACAACACCCCCAGCAATTTCACTTCGAAGCGCACCGGCTGGCCGGCCAGCGGGTGGTTGAAATCGAACAACAACCAGTCGGTGCCGACCTCGCGCACCACGCCGGCATAGCTGCTCTGGCCATCGGGCGTGGGAAATTGCACCACGTCACTGACTGCGTACTCGGCCGCCGGGTCGCCCTGTTCGTGCAGCAGGCTGAGCTTCACCCGCTGCAGCATCTCGGGGTTGCGCGGGCCGAAGGCGGCACCTGCGGGCAGGTCGAAGGCGACCTGGGCCCCTTCGGCCAGACCGATCAGTCGCGCTTCGATGGCCGGTGCCAGTTGCCCGGTGCCCAGCGTCAAGGTCGCCGGCTTGTCGGCGAAGGTGTTCACCACGTCGGCACCATCGGGACCGGCAAGGCGGTAATGCAGAGTCAGGAAAGATCCCGGCTGGACGGTATTCACGGCGGGTTTCTCGGGTGATGGGCGCGAAGGCGGCCCGCAAAACGGTCGTCGAATAGACTGCCGCTGATTCTACCGAGCGGACATGACCCCCAAGCTCACTTCGTTCGCTGCTTGGCGACTTGCAAGTCACCAGGCGTTCACCAGCCACTCGCGCGCGCGCCGGCGCTCGCTCGGCGCGGGCTCACCCCCCCAAGGGGGCGCAGAGCACCTTTGGAACGGCCAGGCGGCGCTGCGATGAAAGACCTGCCCGCCGAGCAGCGCCCGCGCGAGAAGCTGCTGGCCCACGGTGCCGTGGCCCTGGCCGACGCCGAACTGCTGGCCCTGCTGCTGCGCACCGGCTACAAGGGCCGCGGCGTGGTGGCGATGGCGGGTGATGTGCTGGCCGCGTGCCAGGGCCTGGCGGGCCTGCTGAACATCGAGCCCGCCAAGCTCAAGGCCATCAAGGGCCTGGGGCCGGCCAAGCGGGCCGAGTTGCTGGCGGTGATGGAACTGGCCCGCCGCGCCTTGTCGCAGCAACTGAAGGCCGCACCGGTTTTCGACGCCCCGGGCCGCGTCAAGGACTACCTGGCGCTGCAATTGGGCGGCCGGCCGCAAGAGGTCTTCGTGGTGTTGTTTCTGGACGGCCAGAACCGCCTCTTGCACACCGAGGAAATGTTCTTCGGCACGCTGACCCAGACCTCGGTCTACCCGCGCGAAGTCATCCGCCTGGCACTGCGCCACAACGCCGGCGCGGTGGTGCTGGCGCACAACCACCCTTCGGGCGTGGCCGAGCCGTCGCGGGCCGACGAATTCCTGACGCAGACGCTGAAGACCGCGCTGCGCCTGGTCGACGTGCACGTGCTGGACCACATCATCGTCGGCCAGGGCCAGGTGGTGTCGTTGGCCGAGCGGGGCTTGATGTGAAAGCCGCAGGGTGCGCGCGCATGAAGGTTTGCCGGTGAAAGTTCGTTCCCTGGCCGACTTGGTTCACGTCCGCGACGCGCTGCAACGCCGCGCCCGCGAGGCCGCCGAGCACGCCGCGCAAGAACGCGCCGCGCGTGCCGCCGCCGAGCGCCAACGTTGCCTGTTCGCCCACACCGTGGGCCCGGTGACGCCGCTGCCGCACGACGGCCGCGCGGTCTCTTCAGTGGCCAAGCCGGCAGCCGAACCGCGCCAGCGCGAACTGGACGAGCAGGCGGCTTTCCTGGAGGCGATGTCCGACGAGGTCGATGTCGAGACCCTGCTGCTCACCGACGACGGCCTGAGCTTTCGGCGCAGCGGTGTCGGCCAGGACGTGGTGACGCGGCTGCGGCGCGGCCATTGGTCGATTCAGGCCGAGATCGACCTGCACGGCCTGCGCCGCGAAGAAGCGCGCGACAGCCTGGCCGCTTTCGTGCGCGGTGCCGCGCTGCGCGGCCAGCGCTGCCTGCGCGTGGTGCACGGCAAAGGCCACGGTTCGCCCGGCCGCCAGCCGGTGCTGAAGGCCAAGGTGCAACGCTGGCTGGGGCAGAGCGAGGCGGTGATTGCCTTTGCGCAAGCCAGCGGACCGCTGGGTGGTGCCGGGGCGCTGATCGTGTTGCTGGTCGGGCGCCAGCGGGTGGCGCGTCAGCCGGCTGCGGCGACGGCCGCTGCGGCCCGGGTGGCGGTCGAGGCCGCTGAAACAACTGAAACCGCTGCAGCCGCCGGAGCCGCTGGCGGGGCCGGCTGGACCATGGGATCGGCCTTCGAACAGCGGCCCTGGCGTTCGAACCAGTAGGCCACGTTGCCGATCAGGGCGAGGCTGCCCGAGACCACGGCCGTGGCCGCCGTCACAGCACCGGTGGCCACCAGAATGGCCACGCAGCCGTCGCCCTGGCAGGACTTGAAGCGGCCGACCACCGCAGTCTCCAGCATCACTTCCTTCTTCATCATGCGGCACTCGGGGTCGTAGAACTCGCGGGTCTGCGGCACCACCACGCAAGCCTGCAAAGCCAGTACCAGCCCGGCCGCGGCCGGCCAGCGCAGGCCGCGTGAACGCAAGCCCGGACGCCGGTGCCAGCGCAATGTGGAGTCGGTCATGTCGGCGCTCCTGCGTCCTTGGTGTTGCGCATCCAGTCGGCGGTGCCGAAGAAGGCTTCGGCCAGCTTCTGCGCCAGCGCGGGGTCCACGGCCAGATCGTCCATCGCCTGGATCATGCAGGCCAGCCACTGGTCGCGTTCCAGCGTGGCAATGCGGTAGGGCAAGTGCCGCGCGCGCAGCATCGGGTGGCCGTAGCGGTCGGTGTAGTGCTGCGGTCCGCCCAGCCAGCCGCACAGGAACCAGAACAGCTTGTCGCGCGAACCGTCGAGCGTTGACGGGTGCATCGCGCGCAACGCGGCGTAGTGCATTTCCAGGTCCATCAAGTCGTAGAAGCGATCAACCAGGGCCCGCACGCCGGGCTCGCCACCCAGGCGCGCGTAAGGCGTCGATGGCGCAGCAGCGGCAGCCGCAGCGGCGGCTTCGGTCGCGCCTTCGCTCATTCGGCCAGCATTTTCGTGGCCACCGCCACCATGGCGATGGCAGCCGGCGCGCCGGGCAGCGCTTCCAGCATCAGCGTGCGCCGCTGCACGCATTCGCGCACAGCCGAATCGGCCGGGATGTCGCCCAGCAATTCCAGCCGCACCGGGCTGTCCAGCGTCGGGTTGACATAGCGGTCGATGACCTGCTGCAACTGCTGGCGCACGGCCCGGCCTTCGCCGATCTTGCGCGTCTGGTTGACCAGCAGGCTGACCTTGCGCCGGCCCTGGGTGGTGGCCAGCACCTTGATGGTGGCGTAGGCGTCGGTCAGCGAGGTGGGCTCGGGCGTGACCACGACCAGCACCTCGCCGGCCAGCGACACGGTGTACAGCACCACGTCGGAAATGCCGGCACCGGTGTCCAGCAGCACGTGGTCGAAGCGCGGCTCGACCTCGTTGATGACCTTCAGCAACTGGTCGCGGATCTCACCCGTCATGCGCGAGTACTCGACCATGCCCGAGCCGGCCAACAGCACCCAGAAGCCGCCCGGCGCACGCAGCATCGCGTCGGGCAGCGAATGCTTGCCGGTGAAAACGTCATGCAGCGTGATCTTGGGGAAGAGGTTCAGCACCACATCCAGATTGGCCAGGCCCAGGTCGGCGTCCAGCACCAGCACCTTGCGGCCGGCGCGGGCCAGCGCAGCCGCCAGGTTGGCCGCAACAAAGGTCTTGCCCACGCCACCTTTGCCGCTGGTGACGGCGATGATCTTGGAGGAAGGCAGGGAAGAGAGAGCCGGCGCCGTCATTCGTGATCCTGGATCTGAAAAGTCTCGAAGAGCAGACGCCGCTCTTCATTGCTGACCACCGACACCGCCGTGGGTTCCAACTGCACCAGGTTGCGGCCCTGGGTCTTGGCGCGGTACAGCTGCTGGTCGGCGCGTTCCACCCACAGTGCGGGGGTGGAACGCACCCATTGCGGCGCGAAAGCACCGCCCACGCTGACGGTGACCGTGATGTGTTGGCCCATGCCGATCTGCACCGGCATGCGCTCGACCCGGCGGCGCACGCGCTCGGCCACGGTCTCGCCAAACGCACTGGCGCAATTCGGCAGGACGATGGCGAATTCTTCGCCGCCCACGCGCGCCACCAGGTCCATCGGCCGCACGCTGTCGATCAGGGCATGGGCCACGGCCTTGATGACCTGGTCGCCGGCGTTGTGGCCCCAGCTGTCGTTGACACGCTTGAAGTGGTCGATGTCCAGCGCCAGCAGCAGGGCCGGTTCACCGCTGCGCGCGACGCGGTCGATTTCCCGGGCCAGCGACATCTCGAAAGCGCGGCGGTTGGCCAGGCCGGTCAGCGCGTCGCGGCTGGACAGATCAACCAGCGCGTCGACCAGCGCCTGCATCCAGCCGGGGCTGCCCGGTTCGCCGGGCGGCGGCGGCTGACCCGATTGCCCGAGCAGTTGCAGTGCGCGTTCCAGTTGGAGCGGCACCGGGTCGGTAGGGGGCAAGGGCGGGACGTGTTCCAAGGGCGTAGGGGCTTGGTGGATCTTGCAAACCGCCCACACACGTTGGATGCGGGGCAGTGCGGGGCCGTCCAGGTGTGCGGGTGGGCACACAGGCCGGACAGTCTAGCAGCGGGCACCGCCGCCGCCGCTGACCGATATGGGTGGCAATGCCGCGCCAACTCCGGGCTTGGCGCGGTGCCGCCCGGTCAGACACTCCAGGTCACAAGCCCCCAACGGACCACCATGACCGAAGCTGCCTCGGCACGCCAGCACCCCGAGAACCCAGCCACGGCGCAGGAGTTCAAACTCACCGCCGCCGACTTCGAACGCGTGCGGCAGTTGATCCACCAGCGCGCCGGCATCAGCCTGCACGCCGGCAAGCAAGCCATGGTCTACAGCCGGCTGTCGCGCCGCCTGCGCGAAACGGGGCACAACGATTTTGCCCAGTACCTCGACTGGCTGGCCCGCGCCAGCGGAGCCGAAGGTGAATCGGAATGGCAGGAATTCGTCAACTGCCTGACCACCAACCTGACCGCTTTCTTCCGTGAAGAACACCACTTTCAGGCATTGGTGGAAGACCTGAAGGCGCGCGCGTCGCGACCCATCCGCATGTGGTGCAACGCAGCTTCCACGGGCGAGGAACCCTATTCCCTGGCGATGACGGTGGCCGAGACGCTGGGCACCTCGGTGCAGGTCAAGATCGTCTGCAGCGACATCGACACCAAGGTGCTGGCCACGGCGCAGCGCGGCGTGTATTCGGCCGACGCGCGCGGCCTCAGCCCCGAACGGCTGAAGCGCCACTTCATGCGTGGCAAGGGCAGCAACGACGGCCACATCCGCGTCAAGCCCGAACTGGCCCGCTACATCGAATTCCGCAGCTTCAACCTGATCAACCCGAGCTGGGTTGCGCTGGGCGAAGCCTTCGACCTGGTGTTCTGCCGCAACGTGATGATCTATTTCGACAACGCGACCCAACGCAACGTTCTGGAGCACATGCACGCTGCCATGAAGCCCGGCAGCCTGCTGTACGTGGGCCATTCCGAGAACTTCACCGAGGCCCGTGACCTGTTCCGGCTGCGCGGCAAGACCGTCTACGAGCGCGTCTGAGCGGGCACCTCAAGGCTCGCTGAACACCGCCGATAACGGGTCGATGTCCTCTACCGTGCAAGCCACACCGCCGGCCACCCACGCTGCCCCGGCAGCGCGCACGAGCCCTGGTCGCCTGGAGCGCTTGAAGGCCCGAGCGCGCAAGAACGGTGAGGCTTCGTTCTTTTTCTACGATCCGCACTTCCGCAACGAAGCGGTCAAGGTCTTGCCAGGCGAGTTCTTCGTCTTTGACGAAGATATCCTGATCATGACCACGCTGGGCTCGTGCATCGCGGCCTGCCTGTGGGACCGCGAAAAGCGCATCGGCGGCATGAACCACTTCCTGCTGCCCGAAGGTTCGGGCGGCTCGGACAGCGGGCGCTATGGCAACTTCGCGATGGACCAGTTGATCGGCGAGATGGTCAAGTGCGGTGCCAACCGGTCGACGATGGAAGCCAAGGTCTTCGGCGGCGGCGCGGTGATCAGCGGCATGAACACCATCAACGTGGGCGAACGCAACACCGCCTTCGTGCTGGACTACCTGCGCACCGAACGCATCACGGTGGTCAGCAAGGACGTGCTGGACATCTGCCCGCGCAAGGTCTGCTTTCTGCCGGCCAGCGGCAAAGCCATGGTGAAGCGGCTCGCATCGGCCAACACCGAAGCCCTGCTGGCCCAGGAACACGCCGCCGCCACCCGCGCCACACCGACGGTCACCAGCGGCGGCTCGGTCGACCTTTTCTGACCCGAGACAACAGCATGAGCTCTACGAAAACAACCGTCGTCGTGGTTGACGATTCGGCCCTGGTGCGCAGCCTGCTCACCGAAATCATCAACCGCCAGCCCGACATGATCTGCATCGGCGCAGCCGCCAACCCGCTGCTGGCGCGCGAGATGATCCGCACGCTGAACCCCGACGTGATCACACTGGACGTGGAAATGCCGCGCATGGACGGGCTGGACTTTCTGGCCCGCCTGATGCGCCTGCGCCCGATGCCGGTGGTGATGGTGTCGACATTGACCGAGCGCGGTGCCGACGTGACCATGAAGGCGCTGGAACTGGGCGCGGTGGACTTCGTCTCCAAGCCCAAGATCGGTGTAGCCGACGGCCTGCGCCACCTGGGCAACGACATCACCGACAAGATCCGCACCGCGTCGAAAGCGCGCGTGCACCGCCTGGCCAGCGCACCGCCTGCAGTGGGTGCAGCCAGCGCGCCCGGCGGCAGCGCCCAGGCCAGCGGGCAGAAAGCCGCGGCCGTGGCCCCGATGGGCCGGCTGTCCACCGAGAAGATCATTTTCATCGGCGCATCCACCGGCGGCACCGAAGCCACGCGCGAGGTGCTGATGGGCCTGCCGGCCGACTGCCCCGCGGTGATGATCACGCAGCACATGCCGCCCGGCTTCACCAAGAGCTACGCGGCGCGGCTGGACGGCCTGTCGCGCATCCGCGTGGCCGAGGCCAGCGACGGCGAACGGATCCTGCCAGGCCACGCCTACATCGCGCCGGGCGGCTTCCATCTGTCGGTCGAACGTTCCGGTGCGAACTACATCGCCCGCGTGCAGGACGGCGAGCCCGTCAACCGCCACAAGCCCAGCGTGGACGTGCTGTTCGAATCGGCCGCCCGCGTGGTCGGCCGCAATGCACTGGCCGTGATGCTGACCGGCATGGGCGCCGACGGTGCCAAAGCCATGAAAACCATGCGCGACGCCGGCAGCTGGAACGTCTGCCAGGACGAAGCCAGTTGCGTGGTTTTCGGCATGCCGCGCGAGGCCATCGCCCACGGCGCAGCGCACGAGGTGCTGCCGCTGGTGCAGATTGCGCCGCGGCTGATCGAATGGCTGCGCGCCAACGCCGGGGCCAGCACGTCTCGGGTCTAGATTCAGACCGCAGGCGGCGCTTTCGCGGTCACTGCGGCAGGCAGAAAGAGGGCCTGCAGGTCAGACAGGAAATCGAAACCTCGGGGCGTGGGTTTTACCGTGCCCGTGGCCGGGTCGCGTTCGATCAGCCCTTTCGCCTCGGCCTGCGCCAGCGCGGCGTTGACGCTGGACAGCGGCAGCCCCGTGCGCTCGGTATAACGCGCCAATTCGAAGCCTTCACGCAGGCGCAGCGCGCCCAGCATGTATTCGAAGGGCAGATCGCGCCGCGCCACTTCGTGTTCGTTCGACACCGCGTTGCCGGCCAGCGCGTGCTGCATGTAGGCCGCCGGTTCGCGCCAGCGAACCTGGCGCAGCACGCGGTGCGGAAAACTCAGCTTGCCGTGCGCACCGGCGCCGATGCCGAGGTAGTCACCGAACTCCCAGTAATTCAGGTTGTGGCCGCAGCGGTGACCGGGCTGCGCGAAGGCCGAAACCTCGTAGCGCTGCAGGCCCACAGTGGCCGTGCGCGCGGTGATCAGGTCCAGCATGTCGCTGGCCAGGTCGTCGTCGGGCAGGCCGCCCGGCGGTCGCGAGGCGAACACGGTGTTGGGCTCGACGGTCAGGTGGTAGATCGACAGATGCGGCGGCGCGAAAGACAAAGCCTCTTCCAGATCGGCTTGCAGCGCGGCCAGGTCTTGCCCGGGCAGCGCGTACATCAGGTCGATGTTGAAGGTCTCGAAGCTGCCCTGCGCCTCGGCGATGGCCGCCCGCGCCTGCTCGGCGCTGTGCACGCGGCCCAGGGCGTGCAGCGCGGCGTCGTTGAAGCTTTGCACGCCGATCGACAGCCGCGTGACACCGGCCGTCCGAAAGGCCTTGAAACGCTCGCGCTCGAAGGTGCCGGGGTTGGCTTCCAGCGTGATCTCGATGCCCGGTTGCAGCGGCAAACGGGCGCGGATGTCGGTGATCAGCTGACCGATGCCCGCCGGTGAAAACAGGCTCGGTGTGCCGCCGCCAATGAAGACGCTGACGACGCGCCGGCCCCAGACCAGCGGCAGCGCTGCCTCGAGGTCGGCGCACAGCGCGTCGAGGTAGCGCGACTCGGGCAGCGCGCCCTGGTTCTCGTGGCTGTTGAAGTCGCAGTAAGGGCACTTCTTCAGGCACCACGGCAGGTGCACGTACAGGGCCAGCGGCGGCAACGCGGCGAGCTGCAGCGTGCCCGGCCGCAGGTAGTGCAGCGCCGCGTCGCTCACAGGCCCCAAGCCTCACGAAGCAGGCCACGCATCTGCGCCATGGCGCGTGCACGGTGGC
>JANMZP010000194.1:0-3012 GCA_031383435.1 Betaproteobacteria bacterium
CATGCGCCACATGACGGGTTCGGTCTACGCGGCCTTCAAGCAGCCGGTGCACATGTACCGCGGCACCACGATGGCCGGCATCATCCGCGACGAGGCCCGTCACGACACGAAGCGCGGCTTCGCCGGCGGCTACGAACTGGAGACGCTGTCGCTGGGCATCCCCTTCATGGCCGCCTTCCTGAACCCCGGCGGCTGGGGCAGCGACTTCGCCTGGTGGATGGACCATTACACCAACCTGGCCGGCATGTGGCTGGTGGGCGAGGACATGCCGCGCGCCAGCAACCGCGTGACGCTGAACGCGTCGGTGAAGGACAAGTACGGCAACGCCGCGCCGAATGTGCACTTCGACGACCACGACAACGACGTCGCCATGCGCAACCACGCATTCACGCAAGGCGAAAAGGTCTACCAGGCGGCAGGGGCCATCCGCACCTTCCGCACACCGCCTTATCCGTCCACCCACAACCTGGGCACCTGCCGCATGGGCGCATCGGCCAGCGACAGCGTGTGCAACGCCTTCGGCCAGACGCACGATGTGCCCAACCTGTTCATTTCCGACGGCAGCCAGTTCACCACCGGCGGCGCCGAGAACCCGACGCTGACCATCGTGACCCTGGCCATCCGCCAGGCCGACCAGATCGCCAAATTGATGACGCAGCGCGCCATCTGAAACGCGAAAGGAACACCATGTGTGAGTTCTTCGTCAAGGCCGACCCCATCGCCTATGAGCAGCGCACGCGCACCGTGCGCATCCACGGTGTGCTGACCAGCCTGCGGCTGGAAAACATGGTCTGGGACATCCTGGCCGAGATGGCCGAGGAGCAGGGTTGCACCACCAACCACCTCATCGTGACCTTCCACGACGAGATCCTGGCCCACCGCGGCGAGGTGCCCAACTTCGCGTCCTTCCTGCGCGTCAGCAGCATGCGTTTCCTGCGCCGGCAGCTGATGGCGGCCGAGCGCGAACGCCCTACCGCCGCGCCACCCAAGGTGGTGGCGCTGGCCGGCGCGCGCGGCTCCAGATAGTCCCTGCCACCACAAACCGCAAGGCCATGGCCAAAGTCATCCACAGCATGGTCCGCGTGCTGGACCTGGAGCGCTCGCTGCGCTTTTACGCCGACGTGCTGGACATGCACGAAGCGCACCGCCTGGACTTCCCGGACTTCGCGCTGGTCTACGTGCGCAATGCCGAGAACGACATGGAGATCGAGTTCACGCTCAACAAGGGCCGCACCGAGGCCTACACGCACGGCACCGGCTATGGCCACATCGGCGTGGTGGTGGCCGACGCGGCAGCCACGCACGCCAGCCTCAGCGCGCTGGGCTACGACTGCGCCCCGGTGAAGGAATTCAAGCGCGGCGACGAGCTGCTGGCGCGCTTCTTCTTCATCCAGGACCCCGACGGCTACAAGATCGAAATGCTGGAGCGGCACGGCCACTACCAGTGAACCTGAACCCACCCAACGAGGAAACAACGATGAACAAATTGACGGGATACAAACTCAGCCTGCTGAGCGCGCTGCTATTCACCGGCCTGGCCAGCGCCCAGGACAGCAACATCCAGAAGCTGCAGCAGATGAAGGTGGCCACCACCGACCTCAACATCCCGCTGGTGCCACAAACCGGCCGCAACGCCGACGCGATCCGCGAGAACCTGAAGAAGGTCAAGTTGCCGCCGGGCTTCAAGATCGATCTGTATGCGGTGGTGCCCGACGCGCGCCACATGGCTGTCGCGCCCAATACCAACATGCTGTTCGTCGGCACGCGCAAGACCACCGTGTGGGCGGTCACCAACCGCAACAGTGGCGAGATGGCCACCGAGGTCAAGTCCTTCGCGCCGAGCCTGAAGTTCAACAACCCCAACGGCGTGTGCTGGACCGCCGACGGTTTCCTCATCGTGGCCGAGCACAACCGCGTGCTGAATTTCCCGGCTGCCGAGTTCTTCTACGAAGGCCCGGACGTGGCGGTGATCACCGTGGTCGACCAGGGCAAGCTGGTGCCGCCGGAAGAGGAAAGCTTCAACCACGGCGCGCGCACCTGCCGCGTCAGTGCCGACGGCAAGCTCTACGTGACGCTGGGCCAGCCCTACAACGTGCAGCCGCGCGAGAAGGTGGCGCTGTATGAAAAGCTGGGTATCGGCGGCATGGTGCGCATGAACGCTTTCGACGGCTCGGGCCGCGAGGTGGTGGCGCGCGGTGTGCGCAACTCGGTGGGCATGGACATCAACCCCAAGGACAAGTCCGTCTGGTTCACCGACAACCAGACCGACGGCATGGGCGACGAAACCCCGCCGGGCGAGCTGAACCGCATCACCAAGGCGGGCGGTGAGCATTTCGGCTACCCGTACATCCACGGCAATAACGTGCAGATTGCGGGCACCGCCGCTGCGCCGGACCTGAAGGGCATGAACCCGCCGGCGCAGTGGACCAAGCCGCAGATCGAGTTCCCGGCGCATCAGGCGCAGCTCGGTATGAGCTTCTACGCCGGCAAGATGTTTCCGGCCAAGTACCAGGGCGGCGCCTTCGTGGCTTCGCACGGCTCGTGGAACCGCACCAAGCCCACTGGCGCGGAGATCATGTACGTGTCGATGAAGGCCGACGGCACCGCCGACAAGGCGGAAGTGTTCGCCTCGGGCTTCCTGGATACTGATACCGGCCTGTACCGCGGCCGCCCGGTGGACGTGGCGGTGATGAAGGACGGCTCGATGCTGATCAGCGACGACTTCGCCGGCGCGCTGTACCGGGTGAGCTATGCGCCTTGACGGTGGTGCGGTGATGCCCCAGCCGGCCCGCCGCGCGGCGCCTGTGCTGGCGCGGGCCGCCATGCTGGCGTCGATGGCGCTGGCGATGGCGCTGGGGCTGGCGCTGCCGTCGCCGGCGCTGGCGCAGGACGCCAAGATCGGGCGCCAGAAGGCGCAGCCTTGCACCGTCTGCCACGGTGCCAACGGGCTGTCGCAGCAACCTGACGCGCCCCATCTGGCGGGCCAGCCGGCCTACTACCTGAGCACGCAGC
>JANMZP010000224.1:0-7150 GCA_031383435.1 Betaproteobacteria bacterium
TGTTCAAGCTGATGCCGCACAAGGCGCCGCCCGACACCAGCAAGTTCCTGCTGTCGCCGATGCCGGGCCTGCTGGCCGACATCGTGGTGGTGCCGGGCCAGAAGGTCTTGGCCGGCGAAAGGCTGGCGGTCATCGAAGCGATGAAAATGGAGAACATCCTCACCGCCGCGCAAGACGGCACCGTGGGCGAATTGCTGGCCAAGAAGGGCGAAAGCCTGGCTGTCGACCAACCCATCCTGAGCTTCGCCTGAACCTGAAACGGACCCCCTGCCGATGAACACCCTGACCACCGAAGCGCCCGTCCAATTGCACCGCCAGAAGCCGCGCCAGACCGCCAAGCCGGCGGTTGGATTCTGGACGCGCGAGGCCATCGAAGCGCTGCTGGCGCTGCCCTTCCTGGACCTGGTGCAGCGTGCCCGTGCGGTGCACGTCGAACACCACCCACAAGGCGACATCGAACTGGCTTCACTGCTGTCGGTGAAGACCGGCGGCTGCCCGGAAGACTGCGGCTATTGCCCGCAGTCGGTTCACTACGACACCGGCGTCGAGGCCAGCAAGATGATGACGCCCGACGCCGTGCTGGAAGCCGCCCGCGCCGCCAAGGAAGCCGGGGCTTCGCGCTTCTGCATGGGGGCGGCCTGGCGCAGCCCGACCGACCGCGATGTCGAGAAGGTGGCCGAGCTGATCCGTGGCGTGCGCGCCCTGGGCCTGCAGACCTGCGCCACGCTGGGCATGTTGAAGCCTGAACAGGCCACCGCCCTGGCCGACGCCGGGCTGGACTACTACAACCACAACCTCGACAGCGCCCCCGATTTCTACCCCAGCATCATCGGCACGCGCGACTTCCAGGACCGCCTGGACACCCTGCAAAACGTGCGCAGCGCCGGCATGGCGGTGTGCTGTGGCGGCATCGTCGGCATGGGCGAGACCCGAGAACAACGCGCGGGTTTGATCGCCGAGCTGGCCAACCTGAACCCGCCGCCCGAATCGGTGCCGGTCAACAACCTGGTGCGCGTTGCAGGCACGCCCTTGGCCGACGAAAAGCCGCTGGATCCTTTCGAGGTGGTGCGCGTGATCGCGGTGGCCCGCATCACCATGCCTGCGTCGCGCGTGCGCTTGTCGGCCGGCCGCCGCGAACTGGGTGAAGGCATCCAGGCGCTGTGCTTCATGGCCGGGGCGAATTCGATTTTCTACGGCGACAAATTGCTCGTCACCGGCAACCCCGATGTGGTGGACGACCGCGCGCTGCTCAAGCGGCTGGACCTGCCGGTGACCGGCGAACTCGCCAGCAGCGCCAACGCAGCATGACCAAGCCGTTCCGCATCCTCGGCATCCAGCAAATCGCCATCGGCGCCACCTAAAAACAGCGACTGAAGCGACTCTGGGTGGACATGCTGGGCCTGACGGTGAAGAGCACCTTTGTCAGCGAACGCGAGAACGTGGATGAAGACATCTGCGCGCTGGGCAGCGGGCCCACGGCCATCGAAGTGGACCTGATGCAGCCGCTGGACGTGAACAAGAAGCCAGCCGTGCACACCACGCCGCTGAATCATGTCGGCCTGTGGGTTGACGACCTGCCCCAGGCCGTGGAATGGATGACCGCCAATGGCGTGCGCTTCGCACCGGGCGGCATCCGTGCGGGTGCCGCCGGCCACGACATCTGCTTCATCCACCCCAAGGCCAGTGACGACTTCCCGCTCAGCGGCGAAGGCGTGCTGATCGAATTGGTGCAGGCGCCGGCTGAGGTCATCGCCGCGTTGGGTTGACGTCACACACGCCCGACCTTTGACGGGTTTACCCGAACAGCAGAGTCCACAAAATCGCGCCGGGCACCACCACGGTGCCCCTGACGCAGGCTTGCAGTTCAAGCATTGCGTTGGCTCGAAACGACTGAGGAGTTCCTTTGCACATCACCACCCCCCGCCTGCTGCGGGTCGCGGCCAGCCTGCTGATCGCTTTTTCCACCGCCACCACCGTTTGCGCCCAGACCAAGCCTGACGGCCTGTGGCGCGGTGCCGGCGGTGCCGCACTGGCCATCACCGCGGGCAACAGCGAGACCACCGCGCTGAACCTGAACGCCGACATGAATGTCGCCACCGCCGCCGACAAGATCAGCCTGGGCGGCGCCTACAACTACGGCAAGAGCAAGGCCGCCGGCGTCACCAGCACCACCGCCGACAAGTGGAACGCCTACGGCCAGTACGACGTCAACCTCAGCGCCCAGACTTTCGTCTTTGGCAAGCTGGCCCTGGAAGCCGACAAGCTGACCCGGCTGGACCTGCGCACCACGGTGGCCGCCGGCGTGGGCTACAAGCTCATCGACACCCAGGCCTTGAGCTTCAACCTGTTCGGCGGTGCGGCCTATTCGCGGGACAGCTACGGCGTGCCGCAAAGCATCGGCGGCATCGCCGGCAAGCACTTCTCGCGCACCAGCCTGTTCGTGGGTGAAGAGTCGGCCCACCAGTTGTCGGCTTCCACCACCTTCAAGCAGCGCCTGGAGTTCTACCCGGGCCTAACCGGCGACAAGGCCAAGATCGCCAAGTTCAGCGCCGGCCTGGCCGTGGCCATGAGCAGCACCTTGAACCTGACCGTGGGCCTGACCGACGCCTACAACAGCGCGCCCCCGGCCGGCAGCAAGAAGAACGACATGGGCCTTTTCACCGGCATCAACGTGAAGCTGGGCAGCCTGTGATCGACTGAGCGCGACAGCCGGCAGCGCCCGGTTGTTGGCTTGTTCAAGGCCCGGTCTGCATCGTGCAGACCGGGCCTTCTTCATTCGCGAAGGCTGGCTTGATAATCGACGCAACACAACGCAGCCCGCGAAGGATAAGGTGCGCTTCGATCTGACCACCCTCAACCTTGTGCTTGCCATTGCCGACACCCGCAGCATCACCCGTGGCGCCGAACGCGAACACCTCGCGCTGGCGGCGGCGAGCAAGCGCCTGAGCGACCTGGAAGCGCGCTTCGGTGTGCCGTTGTTTGACCGGCGGGCGCGCGGCGTCGAACCCACCGAGGCCGGCCGCGCGCTGGTGCGCCACGTGCGCAGCCTGCATGCCAGCCTGCACGCGCTGGAAAGCGAAGTGGTCGAGTTCTCGCGCGGCATCAAGGGCCACCTGCGCATCGCGGCCACGGCCGGTGCCATCAGCGAATGCCTGCCACCCGACCTGGCGGCTTTTTCGCAGGCCCACCCGCAAATCCGCATCAGCCTGGAAGACCAAACGAGCGCCGAGATCCAGGCCGCCGTCGCCGAGGGCCGCGCCGACGTGGGCATCGTGCTGCCCCCGTTGCTGGACAACCGCCTGCAGACCTGGCGCTACCGCCACAGCACGTTGGTGGTGATGGTGCCCGCCCGCCACGTGCTGGCGCGGCGCAAGGGCCTGCGCTTTGAAGAGCTGCTGGACCACGACATCGTCGGCCTGCACCAGGGTGCTGCCGTGCACGAGCTGATGCGCGCCGAGGCCGAAGGGCAGGGCCGCACGCTGAAGGCGCGCTTGCAGGTGCGCGGCTTCGACGCCATCGCGCAACTGGTCGAAGCCGGCCTGGGCGTGGCGGTGATGCCGGCCGCCGCCGCACAGCGTTTCGCCCAGGTCTTCCGCGTCAAGGTGCTGGCGCTGGACGAAAGCTGGGCCGAGCGCGACTACCTGCTGGCCGTGCGCCAGCAAGAGGTGCTGCCCGCCGTGGTGCAGCGCTTTGTCGATGCGCTGTGCCCAGCCGGCATGTCGACCCCGACTCGGACAAACGTCACACCATTGAAATTGACCACCCCCGCGAAACCGCCACCAGGAGGCCGCCAGCCATGACCGCCAGAACGCTTTACGACAAGTTGTGGGACGAGCACGTCGTCCACACCGAAGAGGATGGCACCGCCACCCTCTACATCGACCGCCACCTGGTGCACGAAGTCACCAGCCCGCAGGCCTTCGAAGGCTTGCGCCTGGCCGGTCGCAAGGTCTGGCGCGTCAGCTCCATCGTGGCCACCGCCGACCACAACACGCCCACCACCGGCTGGTCTGATGGCTACGACGGCATCACCGACCCGATCAGCAAGCTGCAGATCACCACGCTGGACGCCAACATCAAGGCCAGCGGCTCGGCAGCCTACTTCCCCTTCCTGGACCAGCGCCAGGGCATCGTCCACGTGATCGGGCCTGAGAACGGCGCGGTGCTGCCGGGCATGACGGTGGTTTGCGGCGACAGTCACACCAGCACCCACGGCGCTTTCGGCGCGCTGGCGCATGGCATCGGCACCAGCGAGGTCGAACACGTGATGGCCACGCAGACGCTGCTGGCCAAGAAGGCCAAGAACCTGCTGGTGAAAGTCGAAGGCAAGCTGGGCCCGGGCGTCACCGGCAAGGACGTTGTGCTGGCCATCATCGGCCGGATCGGCACCGCCGGTGGCAATGGTCACACCATTGAGTTCGCCGGCAGCGCCATCCGCAGCCTGAGCATGGAAGGCCGCATGACGGTGTGCAACATGGCCATCGAGGCCGGTGCCCGCGCGGGGCTGGTGGCGGTGGACGAGAAGACCATCGCCTATGTTCACAACGGCGGCAAAGGCCGGATGTTCTCACCGACGGGCGTGGAGTGGGACCACGCCGTGGCGCACTGGCGCACGCTGCAGTCCGACCCCGGCGCGCACTTCGACAGCGTGGTGGAACTGGACGCCGCCTTGATCCAGCCGCAAGTCACCTGGGGCACCAGCCCCGAGATGGTCTTGCCGGTGGACGGCCGCGTGCCCGACCCCGACAAGGAAAAAGACGCCGTGAAGCGCGACGCCATCGAGCGCGCGCTGGTCTACATGGGCCTGGAACCGAACAAGGCGATCACTGACATCCGCATCGACAAGGTCTTCATTGGATCTTGCACCAACAGCCGCATCGAAGACCTGCGCGAGGCCGCGGCGGTGGTCAAGCGCGCCGGCCAGCGCGTGGCCGCCAACGTGAAGGTGGCGATGGTGGTGCCGGGATCGGGCCAGGTGAAAGCGCAGGCCGAGGCCGAGGGCCTGCACACCATCTTCATCGCCGCCGGTTTCGAATGGCGCGAGCCCGGCTGCAGCATGTGCCTGGCGATGAACGCCGACCGCCTGGAACCTGGCGAGCGCTGCGCCAGCACCAGCAACCGCAATTTCGAAGGACGGCAAGGTGCCGGCGGGCGCACTCACCTGGTCAGCCCCGCGATGGCCGCTGCGGCGGCGCTGCACGGGCACTTCGTCGACGTACGCCGCCTGTCTTGAATGACGGACTGAAAGGAAAATCACACATGGACGCCTTCACCCTCCACAAGGGCCTGGTCGCGCCGATGGACCGCGACAACGTCGACACCGACGCGCTGATCCCCAAGCAGTTCCTGAAGTCGATCGCGCGTTCGGGCTTCGGCCCCAACCTCTTCGACGCCTGGCGCTACCTGGACCCGGGCGAACCGGGCCAGGACCCGGCCAGCCGCAAACCCAACCCCGATTTCGTGCTGAATCAGCCGCGTTACCAGGGCGCTTCGGTGCTGCTGGCGCGCAGCAACTTCGGTTGCGGTTCCAGCCGTGAACACGCGCCGTGGGCGCTGCAGCAGTACGGCTTCAAGGCGCTGATCGCGCCCAGCTACGCCGACATCTTCTTCAACAACTGCTACAAGAACGGCATCCTGCCCATCGTGCTGCCGGCCTCGCAAGTGGCCACGCTGTTCGACCAGACCTTCGCCTTCCCGGGCTACCAGCTGACCATCGACCTGGCCCGGCAAGTGGTCATCAAGCCCGATGGCAGCGAACTGCCCTTTGACGTCGAGCCCTTCCGCAAGTACTGCCTGCTGAATGGCTTCGACGACATCGGCCTGACGCTGCGCCATGCCGACAAGATCCGCGCCTTCGAGGCCGAACGCCTGGCGCGCATGCCCTGGCTGGCCCAGCGACAACTTTGATTCCAGGGAACGAAACATGAAGATTGCCATCCTGCCGGGCGACGGCATCGGCACCGAAATCATCGAGCAGGCCGTGCGCGTGATGGATGTGCTGGACCTGCCTTTCGAGACCGAGACCGCCCTTGTCGGCGGTGCTGCCTACGAGGCCTACGGCCACCCGCTGCCCGACAGCACGCTGCAACTGGCCAAGGACGCCGACGCCATCCTCTTCGGCGCGGTGGGCGACTGGAAGTTCGACAAGCTGGAGCGTTCGCTGCGGCCCGAGCAGGCCATCCTGGGCTTGCGCAAGCACCTGGGGCTGTTCGCCAATTTCCGCCCGGCGCTGTGCTACGAGCAGTTGACGGATGCGTCGTCGCTGAAGCCAGAACTGGTGTCAGGCCTGGACATCCTGATCATTCGCGAACTGACCGGCGACATCTATTTCGGCCAGCCGCGCGGCCGGCGCACGGCCACCGACGGCCACTTCCCCGGCGCCGAAGAAGCCTTCGACACCATGCGCTACAGCCGCCCGGAAATCGAACGCATCGCCCACGTCGCCTTCCAGGCGGCGCGCTGGCGTGCATCAGGAAGCGGCCGCCCAGGCGCCCGCGGGAAGGTCACCAGCGTCGACAAGGCCAACGTGCTGGAGACCTTCCAGTTCTGGAAGGACGTGGTGACCGAGGTGCACGCCGCGCATTACGCCGACATCGAACTGCAGCACATGTACGTGGACAACGCGGCCATGCAACTGATCAAGGCACCCAAGTCCTTCGACGTGATCTTCACCGGCAACATGTTCGGCGACATCCTCAGCGACGAAGCGGCCATGCTCACCGGCAGCATCGGCATGCTGCCCAGTGCCAGCCTCGACAAGAACAACAAGGGCCTGTACGAGCCCAGCCACGGCAGCGCGCCCGACATCGCCGGCAAGGGCGTGGCCAACCCGCTGGCTACAATCTTGTCGCTTGCCATGATGCTCCGCTACACACTCGCCCAGCCCGCCGCCGCCGACCGCATCGAGTCGGCGGTGAAGGCCGTGCTGTCGGCCGGTTTGCGCACCGGCGACATCTGGCATGCAGCGCAAGTGGGCACGACGAAGGTCGGTACGCGCGCCATGGGCGACGCGGTCGTGGCTGCTGTGGTCGGCTCCTTCACTGGCAAAACGATTACCAAGACCTGAGGTCTCGGATCGTTTCGCCCCCGTTCTGGACCCCGGCGAACCGAGCCGGGCAACAGCGGGGTCCAGGCACACAGCAAAGGCAAG
>JANMZP010000239.1:0-31367 GCA_031383435.1 Betaproteobacteria bacterium
GCCGGCATGAGCGTGGACGAGGTGCCGGTGGTGCTGGACCTGATCCGCCAATTGAAGCAGCGGCGTGACTGCTGCATCTTGCTGGTGGAACACAAGATGGACGTGGTGCGCGAGCTGTCCGACCGCATCGTGGTGCTGCACAACGGGGCCAAGGTGGCCGACGGGTTGCCGGCTGACGTGATGGCCTCGCCCATCGTGCAGCAGGCCTATCTGGGCCTGGCGGCCGAGGAGCCGGCATGACGGTGCTGCTGCAACTGGATGGCGTGCAGACGCACATCGCGGCCTATCACATCCTGCATGGCGTGGACCTTGTCGTGCCGCAGGGCGAAGTCACGATGCTGCTGGGCCGCAACGGTGCCGGCAAGACGACGACGCTGAGGACCATCATGGGTTTGTGGAAGCCCAGCGCCGGCCGCATCACCTTCAAAGGCCAGCCGATTCAAGGCCGGCCCACGCCTGAGATCGCCCAGCAGGGCATCGCCTACGTACCCGAAAGCATGGGCATCTTCGGCGACCTGACGGTGCAGGAAAACCTGGTGCTGGCGGCGCGCAACGCGGCTCGCGCCTCAGACCTGGACAGCGCGCGCCTGGAGTGGATCTTCGGCTTTTTCCCGGCGTTGAAGAAGTTCTGGCTCTACCCGGCCGGCAAGCTCAGCGGCGGGCAGAAGCAGATGCTGGCGGTGGCCCGCGCCATCGTCGAGCCGCGCGAGCTGTTGCTGATCGACGAGCCCAGCAAGGGCCTGGCGCCGAGCATCGTGCAGAACCTGATCGCTGCCCTGCGCGAACTGAAGGCGCAGCGCACCACCATCCTGCTGGTCGAGCAGAACTTCAACATGGCCAAGGCCCTGGGCGACACGGTGGCGGTGATGGACAACGGCCGTGTGGTGCACAGCGGCGGCATGCAGGAGTTGGTCGAAGACGAAGGTTTGCAGCAGCGTTTGCTGGGCTTTTCGCTGGCGGTGCATCAATGAGCGCGAACGTCAAAGCAAGCGACACCGCCAGCGCCATCCCGAAAGCCCTGTTCGACTGGCGGCCTGTGGCCTTGCTGCTGGCAGTGGCGGCCGCCGCGCTGCCGCTGATCGGCAGCGCTTCGACCTGGGCCACGCTGAGCCTGGCGGGGCTGGCGATGGGCCTGATCATCTTCATCATCGCTTCGGGGCTGACCCTGGTTTTCGGCCTGATGGACGTGCTGAATTTCGGCCATGGCGTGTTCATCGCCGTCGGCGCTTTCGTGGCGGTCAGCGTGCTCGGCGTGAATGGGTTGACAGGTGGCTGGATGGCCTCGCCCAGCGTCTTCCTGAACCTGGGCGCGGTGCTGACGGCCATGTTGGCAGCCATGCTGGTGGCGGGTGGACTTGGCTACGCCTTCGAACGCGTCATCGTGCGCCCCGTGTACGGCCAGCACCTGAAGCAGATCCTCATCACCATGGGCGGCATGATCGTTGGCGAAGAGCTGATCAAGGTCATCTGGGGCCCGCAGCAGCAGCCGCTGCCGCTGCCCGAGGCGCTGCGCGGTTCCTTCGTGCTGGGCGATGTGGCGGTCGAGAAATACCGCGTGCTGGCCGTCGTCATCGGCCTGCTGGTGTTCGCCGCGCTGCTGTGGGTGTTGAACCGCACCAAGCTCGGCCTGTTGATCCGTGCCGGCGTGCAAGACCGCGAGATGGTCCAGAGCCTGGGCTACCGCATCGAACGCCTGTTCATCGCCGTGTTCGTGGCGGGCTCGGCACTGGCCGGGCTGGGCGGCGTGATGTGGGGGCTGTACCAGCAGATCGTCACGCCGCAGATCGGTGCGCAGGTGAATGTGCTGATCTTCATCGTCATCATCATCGGCGGGCTGGGCAGCACGCTGGGCTGCTTCGTCGGCGCACTGCTGGTGGGCCTGCTGGCCAATTACACCGGCTTCCTGGCGCCCAAGGTGGCGCTGTTTTCCAACATCGGCCTGATGGTGGCGATATTGCTCTGGCGGCCGCGCGGTTTGTACCCGGTCACCAACCGATGACGCGCCGATGATGTCCCGCCTGCTCAGCCATGATTTACCGCGCAGCCGCCTGCTGGCCGCGTTGCTGATCGCCGTGGTCATTGCACTGGCCCTGGCACCCTTCCTCTTTCCCGGCAGCAAGTCCCTGAACGCGGCGGCCAAGATGCTGGTCTTCATCGTGCTGGTGGCCAGTTACGACCTGCTGCTGGGCTACACCGGCATCGTCAGCTTCGCGCACACCATGTTCTTCGGCATCGGCGCGTATGGCGTGGCCATCGCCAGCACGCTGATGGGGCCGGGCTTAGCGGCGGTCGGCGTGGGCCTGGCCGTGGCCTTGGTCTTGTCGATGGCGCTGTCGGTGCTGATCGGCCTGTTCAGCCTGCGCGTGAAGGCCATCTTCTTCGCGATGATCACGCTGGCCGTGGCCACCGCTTTCCAGACGCTGGCCTCGCAGTTGTCTGATTTCACCGGCGGTGAAGACGGCTTGAGCTTCAAGAACCCGACGCTGCTGAGCCCGGCTTTCGAGTTGTTTGAAGGTCCCGTGCTGGGCCTGACCATCGACGGCAAGGTGCTGAGCTACTACGTGCTGTTCATCGCCGCGGTGCTGCTGTTCCTGCTGCTGCTGCGCATCGTCAATTCACCCTTCGGCCGCGTGTTGCAGGCCATCCGCGAAAACGACTTCCGTACCGAGGCGCTGGGCATCCGGACCGTGGTCTACCGCACCGTGTCGAATGTGCTGTCGGCTGCGTTTGCGACGGTTGCTGGCGCGTTGCTGGCGCTGTGGCTGCGCTACACCGGGCCCGACACCACGCTCAGCTTCGAGATCATGCTGGACATCCTGCTCATCGTCGTCATCGGCGGCATGGGCACGCTGTACGGCGCGGTGCTCGGCAGCGTGTTGTTCGTCCTCGCACAGAACTACCTGCAGGACTTGCTCAAGATCGTGGCTACGAGCGGGGGCGCGCTGGACGGCGTGCCCGTGCTCGGTGCGCTGGTATCGCCCGACCGCTGGCTGTTGTGGCTGGGTGTGCTCTTCGTGCTGTCGGTCTACCACTTCCCGTCGGGTTTGGTGGGCCGCTTGCGCGCTGGAAAATCGCGCGCCCTGAGCGCGCGTTCGACAACCTGAAACGTCTAGGAGACAGGCATGCAGTTCAAGCGCAATCCCTCGGTTCCCACCATCCGCTTCACGCCCATTGCCGCTGCCGCGGCCGCACTCGCCGCCGCCCTGCTGGGCGGTTGTTCGTGGGACGACGAACTGGAACCCAACACCTTGCCCGCCAACGTCACGCAGCAAGGCGTGGCGGTCTACCCGGCTACCGCGCCAGGCAGTGGCACCACGGCAGCCAGCCAGGACCTGCTGACCGGCGGGCTGGGCAAGACGGGTCTGTCAGCTGCCGCGCCGACCTATGCCGACCCGCTGAACCCGACCGCGCTGGAACTGCGCCGCAACGCGCTTTACAACAATTACCGCGCCCTGGTCGACGCCAGCGCGGGCGGCGGCTTTGGCACCTTCTACGGGCCGAATGTCGATGTCAACGGCACCATCACCACCGGCGAAGGCCTGATCCCCGGCCGCGAATACACCGCCGTGCTGGACGACGCCGCCGGCAAGAAACGCGTGACCCTCATCGTGCAGGTGCCCGACAGCTTCAACACCGCGGCGCCCTGCATCGTGCTGGGGCCGTCGTCGGGTTCGCGCGGCGTGTACGGTGCCATCGCCAGCGCCGGTGAATGGGGCTTGAAGAAAGGCTGCGCCGTGGCCCTGACCGACGCCGGCAAGGGCGTGGGCCTGTACGACCTGACAGACGACACGGTCAACAAGATCGACGGCACGCGCGCCACGCGGGCCAGCGCCGGCGTGTTGACGCACTTCGCAGCCGACATCACCGACGCCGCGCGCACCGCCTACAACCTGCTGTTCCCCAACCGCCTGGCGCTGAAGCAGGTGCACTCGCAGCTGAACCCCGAGAAAGACTGGGGCACCGACACCCTGGCCGCCGGCCGCTACGCGCTGTATGTGCTGAACGACCGCTATGGCTCGCCCACCAACCCGCAGCCTTTTGGCAGCGGCAACACCTTGGTCATCGCCGGTTCGGTGTCCAACGGTGGGGCGGCGGTGCTGCACGCGGCCGAGCAGGACACCACCGGTTTGATCGACGGCGTGGTGGCCGGCGAGCCCGTCACCGAAATGCCCACCACCACCGGCTACGGCATCACCTTCGGCGGTACGGCGGTCACCGGCTACGGCAAGAAGCTGGCCGACTTCACCACCTACGGCAACGTCTACCAACCCTGCGCGGCGCTGGCCGCGGGCGCGGCCCTGCCCGAGATCACCGTCTTCAACTACCTGGTGCTGACCGGCCAGACCGCCAAGGCCGCCGCGCGCTGCGCCGGGCTGGCGGCCAAGGGCCTGGTCAGCGGGGCCGACCTGGCAGCCCAGTCGCTGGACGCCTTGAACAAGCTCAAAGCCTATGGCTGGACGGTGCTCAACGACAGCATGCACAACGCCCACTACGCGCTGGGCAACGGGCCCATCCTGTCGGCCATGTACCCCTGGGGTTACGGCAAGTTCGCGGTGACGGACAACGTCTGCAACACCAGCTTCGCGGCCGTGGACGGCAGCGGTGCGCCGGTGGCGGTGGCCGCCGCCACCAAGGCGGGGGTGTTTGCCAGCGCCAACGGCACGGCCAATGCGTCGCCGGCGGCGGTGGTCTACAACAATTCGGTAGGCGGCGCGCGCTTGTGGAGCCTGGCCACTTCGCCCTCGACCGGTGTGCAGGACTTCGGGCTGGACAACGCGCTGTGCCAACGCGCGCTGGTCACCGGTGTCGATGAAACGGGCGCGGCACTGACCGCCACCGCGACGTCCACCCGGCCCACGCTGGCGCAGTCGCAGGCGGTGCAGGCCGGCATTGCCGAGGTGCTGCTCAGCGGCAACCTGCGCGCCAAGCCGACGATCATCGTAGCCGGCCGCAGCGACGCCCTGGTGCCCGTCAACCACAACGCGCGGGCCTACGCGGCCTTCAACCGCGTCACCGAGGGGTCCAGCAGCGCGCTGAGCTACATCGAAGTCACCAACGCCCAGCACTTCGACAGCTTCAACAGCTTCAGCGGTTTCGACAACCGCTACATCTCGCTGCACGTGTACTTCAACCGCGCGATGGACGCCATGTACGCGCGCCTGAAGAACAGCACCGCGCTGCCGCCCAGCCAGGTGGTGCGCGCCACGCCTCGCGGTGGCTCGCCGGGTGCTGCCCCGGCCGTGACCAGCGCCAACCTGCCGGCCCTCAGTGCCACGCCGGGCCTGGCCGAACAGATCGGCTTTGTCGGCACCAGCCTGAACGTGCCGAACTGAGCGCCTGCGGGTGCTCAGACCCTCGGCGCCGCCTGGCGTCGAGGGGTTCATTTCGCAGCGCCGCCTATTCGGCCTTGATGCCGGCCTTCTTGATCAAGGCCGCATATTTGGCCGATTGGGCGCGCGTGGCGGCACCCAGTTCGTCGGCGCTGGAGCCGCGCGGCGTCAGGCCCTGGGCGATGAGCTGCTCACGCACCGTGGGGTCGGCCAGCGCTTTGCGCACCTCGGCATTCAGCTTGGCCACGATGTCGGCCGGCGTGCCCGTGGGCGCCATGATGGTGAACCACGAATTGAAATCGAAGCCCGGCAGGCCGGATTCGCTGACCGTGGGCACATCGGGGTATTGCGGCATGCGCTGCGGTGTGCCCACCGCCAGCAGCTTCAGCCGTTTGCCCTTGACCAGCGCGTTGACCGACGCCAGGCCTTGAAACGCGATCGGCACCTGCGCCCCGGCCAGGCCGGTGGCCAGGTCGGAAGCGCCTTTGTAGGGCACGTGGTTGAGCTGGATGTTGGCGTCGGACGCGAACAGCGCCATCGCGATGTGCTGCGGGCTGCCGATGCCGCCCGAACCGTAGTCCACCTTGCCCGGCGCGGCCTGCGCCGCCTTGATCAGCGCGGCCGGCGTGTCGAAAGGTGCGTTGAGGGCACCCACCAGGCACCACTCGATGGTGGCCACCAACGACACCGGCACGAAGTCGCGCAGCATGTCCCAGGGCAGCTTGGGCTGCAGCGCCGGCACCATGGTCATGATGCTGTCGTTCAGACCGGCGATGGTGTAGCCGTCGGGCACCGCCTTGGCTGCCTTGTCGGTGCCCACGATGCCCGAGGCACCGACGATGTTCTCGATCACGATGGCCTGGCCCATGTTCTGCGACATCTTCTGCACCACGATGCGCGCCGCCACGTCCACCGCGCTGCCCGCGCCCAGCGGCACGATCATGCGGATGGGCTTGTTCGGGTAGCCCGGTTCGGCCTGTGCGGCCAGCGGGCCCAGCAGGGCGGTGGCGGCCAGGGCCGACAGGGCAGTGAGGGCGGTACGGCGAAGGGTCATGGGGAGCCTGGTGTGGGTATTTAGGAGCCTAAGCATCGTAGGCCCGGCAGGCGATGGACCGCCACCCGGGGCAAGCCCGCATGGCAGCAGCGTCACGAACGCGTCCCTAGAATCTCCCGCCTCACTCCCCAAAGGTCTGCATGTCGTCTGGTGTGATCCGAATTCGTGGTGCGCGTCAGCACAACCTGAAGAATCTCGACCTGGACATCCAGACCGGCGAACTCACGGTGGTCACCGGGCCCAGCGGCTCGGGCAAGTCCAGCCTGGTCTTCGACACGCTGTACGCCGAAGGCCAGCGGCGCTACGTCGAGACCTTCAGCGCCTATGCGCGGCAGTTCCTGGACCGCATGGACAGGCCTGCGGTGGACCGCGTGGACGGCGTGCCGCCGGCGATCGCCATCGACCAGACCAACCCGGTGCGCACCAGCCGCAGCACGGTCGGCACGATGACCGAGTTGAACGACCACCTGAAGCTGCTGTGGGCGCGCGCTGCGCAGTTGTTCGACCAGGACACCGCGCTGCCGGTGCGCCACGACACGGCCGAGACCATCTACGCCGATCTGCAGACGCGCGCCGTCGCCGCGATGGACCCGCGCCTGATCTTCACCTTCCCGGTCGAATTGCCGGCCGACACCACCACGGAGCAGCAGGAACAGTGGCTGGCCGCCAGCGGCTTCACGCGCGTGCAGGCCGAGCGCATCGTCGGCGAGCGCAAGGTGCTGGACGTGGTGGCCGACCGCCTGCGACTGGGTGGCGGGGAAAAGGCGGCCGAACGCGGCCGCGTGATGGAAGCCATCGAACTGGCCATCAAGCGCGGCGGTGGGCGGCTGACGGTTTATGTCGCGAACGAGACCGGTTCGGACGACGAGCAGTGGAAATACAGCACCGGCCTGCACTGCCCGGAAAGCGACCGCCGCTATGCCGACCCGCAGCCGTCGATGTTCAGCTTCAACAGCGCCTATGGGGCCTGCGACACCTGCCGCGGCTTCGGGCGAATCATTGGCGTGGACTTCGGTCTGGTCATCCCCGACGTGCGCAAGACTTTGCGCAGCGGTGCCATCAAGCCGATGCAGACCCCGGCCTGGAAAGACGGCCATGACGACATGCTGCGTTACGCCGGCGAGGCCGGCATTCCGCGCGACACGGCCTGGGCGCAATTGACCGAAGGCCAGCGCAACTGGGTGATCGACGGCAGTCCGAACTGGACCGGTAAATGGAATTCGCAGTGGTACGGCGTGCGCCGATTCTTCGAGTACCTGGAAAGCAAGGCCTACAAGATGCACATCCGCGTGCTCTTGTCCAAATACCGCAGCTACACGCCCTGCCCCGTGTGCGGCGGTGCGCGGCTGAAGCTGGAGGCGCTGCTGTGGCGCATTGGCGGCAAGGCCGAGGCCGATGCGGTGCTGCCAGCGGCGAAGCGTTTTCTGCCGCTGGCCACAGGCTGGTCTCGCGCACAACTGGAAGCGCTGCCGGGCCTGAATTTGATGGATGCGATGCAACTCAGCATCGAACGCCTGCGCCGTTTCTTCGACAGCCTCACCCTGCCCAGCACGCTGCTCGACGACGCGCTGAAGCTGCTGCTGGATGAAGTGCGCACGCGGCTGAAGTACCTGTGCGATGTCGGCCTGGGCTACCTGACGCTGGACCGCCAGAGCCGCACGCTCAGCGGCGGCGAGGTGCAGCGCATCAACCTGACGACGGCGCTGGGCACGTCGCTGGTCAACACCCTGTTCGTGCTGGACGAGCCCAGCATCGGCCTGCACCCGCGCGACATGAACCGCATCGTGGTGGCCATGCAGCGCTTGCGCGATGCCGGGAACACGCTGGTTGTCGTCGAACACGACCCGGCGGTGATGCTGGCCGCCGACCGCCTGATCGACATGGGCCCGGGCCCTGGCGAGCGTGGCGGGCAGATCGTTTTCGACGGCACGCCCGAAGCCGCGCGCGACACCGACACGCTGACCGGCGCCTACCTGGGTGGCCGCAAGCAGGTCGGGCTGGGCTTTCGCAAGCTGGTCACCGAGGCCACGCCCAAGCTGCTGCTGGAAGGCGCGCGCGACCACAATTTGCAGAACATCAGCGTCAGCATCCCGCTGACGCGTTTGGTCTGCGTGACGGGCGTCAGCGGTTCGGGCAAGAGCACACTGATCCAGGATGTGCTGTACCCGGCCTTGGCCCGTCACTTCGGCAAGGCCACCGAAACGCCGGGCGCATTCGATCAATTGCTGGGCGCTGACTTTCTCAGTGACGCGGTCTTTGTCGATCAATCACCGATCGGCAAAACCGCGCGCAGCAACCCGGCCAGTTACGTCGGCGCTTTCGATGAATTGCGCAAGCTGTTCGCTGATTTGCCTTTGGCCCGCGAACGCAGTTACACCGCCGGCACTTTCAGTTTCAATGCCGGCGACGGCCGCTGCCCGACCTGTGGCGGCAGTGGTTTCGAACACGTCGAAATGCAATTCCTCAGCGACGTCTATTTGCGTTGCCCGGATTGCGATGGCCGGCGTTACCGCGCCGAAATCCTGGACGTGAAGATCGTGCGCGGGCCGCGCCAGTTGTCGATTGCGGATGTGCTGGACCTGACCGTGGCCGAGGCTGCGCAGCTCTTCCAGGCCGACCGCGAAGTGGTGGCGCGCCTGCAACCCATCGTCGATGTCGGCCTGGACTACGTGCGCCTGGGGCAACCCGTGCCGACGTTGTCGGGAGGCGAAGCGCAGCGTTTGAAACTCGCGGGCTTTCTGGCCGATGCGGCGCAGAGTTCGATGCAGCGCCTGGCCAAACGCGGCACGCTGTTTCTTTTCGACGAACCGACCACCGGTCTGCATTTCGACGACATCGCCAAGCTGATGCGCGCGCTGCGCAAGTTGCAGGACGCGGGGCATTCGCTGCTGGTCATCGAGCACAACCTGGACGTGATTCGGGCGTCGGACTGGATCATCGACCTCGGGCCCGAAGGCGGCGAGGCCGGCGGTGAAGTGGTGTGTTTCGGCACGCCCGACGATGTGAGAGCGCACCCGACTTCGCACACCGGCGCTGCGCTGCGTGACTACGAAGAGGCACTGGGTTTCGGCACGCCGAAAGCCGAAGAAGGCCGTGCGCTGCAAAGCGTGCTGCGCGCGGCGCGCAAGGCGCGGCAGGACGCCGACCAGTCCATCCGCATCGTCAACGCGAGAGAGCACAACCTGAAAAGCCTGAGCGTGGACATCCCGCGCGGGAAATTCAATGTGGTCACCGGCGTCAGCGGCTCGGGCAAGAGCACGCTGGCCTTCGACATCCTGTTCAACGAAGGCCAGCGGCGTTATCTGGAAAGCCTGAACGCCTACGCCCGCAGCATCGTGCAGCCGGCCGGGCGGCCCGAGGTGGACGCGGTCTACGGCATCCCGCCGACGGTGGCCATCGAACAGCGGCTGTCGCGCGGCGGCCGCAAGAGCACGGTGGCCACGACCACCGAGGTCTGGCACTTCCTGCGCCTGCTGTGGGTGAAGCTGGGCCTGCAGCATTGCGTGCACGACGGCGCACCGGTGAAGGCGCAAAGCGCCGAGAGCATTGCGGCGCAATTGCTGCGCGCTCCGAAGGATGGGGGTCACCGCGGCCAGCACGTTGGCCTCATGGCACCGCTGGTGATCAACCGCAAGGGCGTCTACACCGACCTGGCGAAATGGGCCAATGCGCGTGGCCACACGCACTTGCGCGTGGACGGTGAATTCCTGTCGCTGAACCCCTTCCCGCGCATCGACCGCTTCAAGGAACACACGGTGGAATTGCCGGTCGGCGACATCGTCATCACGCCCGAGAACGAAGCCGAACTGCGCGCGCTGCTGAGCAAGGCGCTGGACCTGGGCAAGGGCGTGCTGCATTTGCTGCACCCGCTGGACGGTCTGGACACCTCGATGCTGCCCGGCGGCAAGCAAGGCCTGGGTGTGGGTGACGTGAAGGTCTTTTCGACCAAGCGCGCCTGCCCCGTTTGCGGCACCAGCTATCCCGAACTGGACCCGCGCATGTTCAGCTACAACAGCAAGCACGGCTGGTGCACGGGCTGCGTCGGCACCGGCCTGAAGCTGACGCGCGAACAGCGCAAGGCCTACGACGATTCGGTGCGCGACGATGACAACAAGGGCCGCGAGCAGAGCTTCCCCAGCGAAGAGGCCGAGGTCGAAGGCGTCGTCGATGAACCCTGCAGCGATTGCGGCGGCGGGCGCCTGAACAAGGCTGCACGCGGAGTGACTTTTGAAGCCCAGGCCATCAGCGACATCGCACGCTTGTCGGTCAAGGAAACGCGGCAATGGGTGCAGGCGCTGCACCTGACCGGTCGCGACGCCGACATCGCGCGCGATGTGGTCGCCGAGATCCACAGCCGGCTGGAATTCCTGGAAGACGTGGGCCTGAGCTACCTGACGCTGGACCGTGCCGCGCCGACGCTTTCCGGTGGCGAGGCGCAGCGCATCCGCCTGGCCGCGCAACTGGGCAGCAATTTGCAGGGCGTTTGCTACGTGCTGGACGAGCCGACCATCGGCCTGCACCCGCGTGACAACGGCATCCTGCTGAACGCGCTGGCCAAACTGGGTGCCGCCGGCAACACGCTGGTCGTGGTCGAGCACGACGAAGACACCATCCGCCGCGCCGACCATTTGATCGACATCGGCCCCGGCGCTGGCAAGCGCGGCGGACACCTGGTGGCGCAGGGCAGCGTGGCCGATCTGTCGGCGCAGCCGGACTCCGTCACCGGCCGCCTGCTGGCCCACCCACTGAAGCACCCCCTGGCGGCGCGGCGCGCGGTGGAACCCGGCGCAGCGGCGCTGAAAGTGCGCGGTGCCAGCCTGCACAACCTGCAGGGTTTCGACGTGCAGGTTCCGTTGCAGCGCCTGGTGGCGGTCACCGGCGTCAGCGGCTCGGGCAAGAGCACGGTGGCGCGCGATGTGCTGCTGGCCAACGTGCAATCGGCGCTGACCGCGACATCCGCAAATTCGCGGAAATGGGCCGGCTGCACCGGCCTGGAAGGCTTCGAGCAGATCGACCGCGTGTTGGAGGTCGATCAAACCCCCATCGGCAAGACGCCGCGCAGTTGCCCGGCCACCTACATCGGCTTCTGGGACTTCATCCGCAAGCTCTACACCGAGACGCTGGAAGCCAGGGCGCGCGGCTACAACTCGGCGCGCTTTTCGTTCAACACCGGGCAGGGCCGCTGCCCGGGCTGCGAAGGCCAGGGCATGAAGACCATCGCGATGAGCTTCCTGCCCGACGTGAAGGTGCCCTGCGACATCTGCCACGGCGCGCGCTTCAACCCGGAAACGCTGGCCGTCACCTGGCGCGGCAAAAGCATCGGTGACGTGCTGCAGATGGAAGTCGATGAAGCAGTCGATTTCTTCGCCAGCATGCCGGCCATCAGCCACCCGCTGCAGCTGCTGAAGGACGTCGGTCTGGGCTACCTGACGCTGGGCCAGCCGTCGCCGACGCTGAGCGGCGGCGAGGCGCAGCGCATCAAGCTGGTCACCGAACTGAGCAAGGTGCGCGACGACGTGACCCGCCGCGGCCAGCGCGCGCCGCGCACGCTGTATGTGCTGGACGAACCCACCGTGGGCCTGCACATGGCCGATGTGGAAAGGCTGATCCGCGTGCTGCACCGGCTGGTCGAGGGCGGCCACAGCGTGGTGGTCATCGAACACGACCTGGACGTCATCGCCGAGGCCGACTGGGTCATCGACCTGGGGCCTGAAGGCGGCACCCACGGTGGGCGCATCGTGGTGGCCGGGCCGCCGGAAGCGGTGGTGGCCTCGGGCTCGCACACGGGCGTGGCCTTGGCTGGGGTGTTGAACCGGCGTTGAGGGCGTGGACGGCGTTGACTTGGCGTCACGCATGAAAAACGCCGCCCGAGGGCGGCGTTTTCTTTGCAGCGCTGCGGGCTGCAGCGCACCAGCTGAATCAAGCCACCTTGCGGCGCTTGAAGGCCAGCAGGCCGAGGCCCAGGCCCATCATCGCGTAGGTGCTGACTTCGGGCACCGGGGCGAAAACGATGTTGTCGACGCCAACCCAGTCGTTGAACGAGCCGGGGGTGATGACCACCTTGGTGATCGATGCGGCGGCGAAGGACAGCGTGAACTGGCCGGTGGCGACCAGACTGGTCGGGGCTTCACCGAGCAGGGTGGCACCGTTGTAAGCGATCAGACGCACATCGGCCGGGGTGGAAACACCGGCGAAGGCGGCGCTGACCGAGCTGATGGGCGTGGAGAAGGTGATCGTGAAGCTGGGATCGCCATCTTCAGCCAGCCAACCGCCGAAGCTGTGCAGGACGTTGCCGCTGACCAGCGGGGGCGTGCCCAGGCCGCCGACGTCGGTGGACGTGATGGTCATGTCGGTGTTGCTGGCCCAGTCGCCCGTGGGGCCACCCACGCCGGCGAAAGCGTTGGCGCTGAAGACCGCGCCGAGGCCGGCGTACTGGCTGGCCAGCGTGGCACCTTCGGCCAGGTCTTCAAACGTGATGGTGACGGCGCTGGCTTGGCCAACGGCCAGCAACAGGCTGGTGGCGACGGCAAAAACGGTCTTCTTGAACATGGGGTGACTCCTGAACGGCGGTCGGCTGACGCGCAACCTGTTGAAAAAAATGGATCCCGGGGTTCCGGCTCGCGGCCTTTACCGATCGCTGGATCATCTACCGGACGGAGGCATTCGCAGCCGCCAATCACGATTGGTTACAGGCAAACCCCGCACCTTGGGGGTGTGTCAGTGGTCGGCCAGCCGACCCAGGCCCGGCAGCACGCGCGGGTCGAGGTGGGACGTGGCGTCGTGGGCCATCAGGCGCAGGGCCCGCGTCTGCAACTGCACGGCGTCGTCGCGGTCGCCGCAGCGGTCCAGCACGTCGCTGACGCGCAGCAGCACCTTGATTTCCCAGTCCGGGTCGGCCACCCGCCCAGCCAGCGTGCTGGCTTCGAAAGCGTGGTCGCGGGCCCGTTCGCGGGCGGCGTGGCCCAGTCCGGCGGCGCGCACGTCCTGGCCGTGCGCCAGCCGCTCGGTCAGCTCGCACAGCGCGCACAGCAGGTCCACGGTCTGGTCGGTCGAACCCGCCGCGCGGGCCCAGCGCAGCGCGCTTTCCAGGTAGGTCTCGGCTGGCGCCAGCGCGTGCATCGCGGCCAGGCAGCGCGCCATCTGCGCCAGTGCCGCGCTGATGGCGTGGGCCTGGCCCTGCTGTTCAGCGGCGTCCAGGTCGGCGGCGGCCAAGCGCAGCGCCTGGCGGGCGGCGGGGTCGGGCTGCTGGTGGTCGGGCAGTGGGGACATGGCGGGTTCTCTTGCAATCGTTGCGCCTTGGCGTTGGACTCATCCTAGCCAGCAGCCTGCGCGCGGTGTTCCCCGTGTTCACGGGGTCGGCGCGTGCAGGTGTCACGCTGCAGCCTCGGGCAGCCGCCTTGGCCGGACACCGCACAATCCCGCACCGCTTCCATCCACCCCCGTTTTCGGAGTTCCCGCCATGCGCGCTGCCTTCCGCTTTCCCCGGTTTTCCCGGCTGCAGGCCGTTTGTGCGGCCCTGTTCTGCGTCGCCGGCACCGCCGCCGCCCAGGCCCAGGTGGTGCTGACCGCGTCGTCCTGGGTACCGCCCACGCACGCGCTGAGCGAGGTGCAGAAAGACTGGTGCGCGCAGCTGGAAAAGAAGACCGCCGGCAAAGCGAAGTGCAACCTCCTGCCGCGCGCCGTGGCCGCGCCGCCGGCCACCTTCGACGCCATCCGCAATGGCCTGGCCGATGTGTCCTTCACCGTGCACGGCTACACGCCGGGCCGTTTTGTGACCACGCAAATCGCCGAGTTTCCCTTCCTGGGCGACAGCGCCGAAGCGGTGGCTGTGGCCTTCCAGCGCACCGTCGCCAAGACGCCTGCCATGCTGGAAGAGCACAAGGGCGTGAAGGTGCTGGCGGTCTTCACGCACGGCCCGGGCGCGGTCTTCAACACCAAGCGCGCGGTGCTGAAGGCCGAAGACCTGCTCGGCCTGAAGTGGCGCGTCGGCGGCGGCTTCGTCAATGAAATCGGCAAGGCGCTGGGCATGAACCTGACGCTCAAACCGTCCACCGAAAACTACGAACTGCTGTCCTCGGGCGTGCTGGACGGCACCTTGTTCCCGGCCGAATCGGTCGAGGCTTTCAAGATCGACAAGGTGGTGCGCCACGGCACCACGTTCCCGGGCGGCCTGTACAACACCAGCTTCGTTTTCATGATGAACCAGGCCAAGTACGACAGCCTGCCGCTCGACTTGAAGCAGGCCGTGGACGAACTGTCGGGCGAGGCCGCAGCCCGCGCTTTCGGCCGCGCCTGGGACAAGGCCGACCGCCGCGGCCTGGCCTTCATGCAGGCCTCGGGCGTGCAGATGGGCAGGGCCGACGCCGCCTTCGTCAAGGTCGTCACCGACAAGACCGCGCCGCTCATCGACAGCTGGGCCAGGGCGGCCGAGACCAAGGGCATGAAGGACCCGAAAAAGGCGCTGGCCGACTTCCGCGCCGACATCGCCAAACTGCAGTGACGCGGGTTTGAAGAAGCTGCTCACCGCGCTGTGCGGCACGCTGGCTGCGGCGGCGCTGTTCGCCATCATGGCGCTGACGGCGGTGGACGTGGTCGGCCGCAAGTTCTTTGCCGCCTCGGTGCCAGGTGCGCTGGAGTTGACCGAACTGCTGATGGTGGCGGTCATCTTTGCCGGCCTGCCGCTGGTCAGCCTGCAGGGCGAGCACGTGGTCTTCGACACGCTGGACAGCCGCCTGCCGCCCTGGCTGCTGCGCGGGCAGCGGGCGGTCATCGATGCGCTGTGCGCAGCGGCCCTGGGTGGGCTGGCGTGGCTGTTGTGGGTGAAGGCCGGGCAGATGGTGTCTTATGGCGACACCACGGCGCAGCTGCGGCTGCCGGTCGCTCCTTTTGTCTACGCCATGGCCGTGCTGTGCGGCTTGACGGCGGTGGTGCATGCGGCGCTGGCCGTGTCACCACCCGGCGATGCGCCCAGGCCGCTGGTGGGTGGATGAGCGAGGCCCTGCTGGGCTTCGCGGCCGTCTTCGCGCTGGCGCTGCTGCGCGTGCCGCTGGCCTTCGCGATGGGCGCGGTCGGCACGGTCGGCCTGGGCCTGTTGCGCGGTTGGGGCCCGACGGCCGCCGGCGCCGCGCAGGTGGTCTACGACACCGGCTTCGCCTACACGCTGAGCGTGGTGCCGCTGTTCATCCTGATGGGCAATTTCGTCGCGCGCGCCGGGCTGGCCCATGAACTCTTCCGCGCCGCCCTGGTCTTCGTCGGCCACCAGCGCGGCGGCCTGGCGCACGCCACCGTCATCGCCTGCGCGGGCTTCGGCGCCATCTGCGGCAGCAGCATCGCCACCGCCGCCACCATGAGCAAGGTGGCCTATCCGCCAATGAAGCAAGGGGGCTATGCCGACTACCTCAGCACCGGCGTCATTGCCGCCGGCGGCACGCTGGGCATCATGATTCCGCCGAGCACCATCCTGGTCATCTACGGCATCGTCACCGAGACGAACATCGGCAAGCTCTTCGCCGCCGGCGTGCTGCCCGGCCTGTTGTGCGCGCTGCTGCTGATGGGCGGCGTGGCCGCCATCATCCACCGTGACCCGGCCGCCGGTCCGGCCGCCGCGCGCACGCCGTGGCCGCAACGCTGGGCCGCGCTGCGCCAGATCTGGGGCGTGCTGCTGCTGGTGGCGGTGGTGCTGGGCGGCATCTACGGCGGCGTGTTCACGGCCACCGAAGGCGCGGGCATCGGTGCGGCCGGGGCCTTCGGTTTCGCGCTGGCGCGGCGGGCGCTGACGCTGAAAACGCTGCTCGAGGTGCTGGTCGAAAGCGCGCGCACCACGGCCATGCTGTTCACCATCCTGATCGCCGCCACGCTGTTCAGCAACTTCGTCAACTTCACCAGCCTGCCGAACGACCTGAAGGACGGCATCACGCAACTGGGCCTGCCGCCGCTGGCGTTGATCGCTGCCATGATGTTGGTCTACGTGGTGCTGGGCACCATCATGGAAGAGCTGACCATGGTGCTGCTGACCCTGCCGGTGTTCTTCCCGGTGGTCACCGCCTTGGGTTTCGACCCGGTGTGGTTCGGCGTGCTGATCGTGCTGGTGGTGCAGGTGGGCCTGATCAGCCCGCCGGTGGGCATGAACATGTTCGTGATGAACGCGCTGCTCAAAGACGTCGGCATGCGCGCCATCTTCCGCGGCTCGGCCCTGTTCTGCGTGCCGCTGGCCGTCGGGCTGGTGCTGGTGCTGCTGTTCCCGGGCATCGCGCTGTGGTTGCCGGGCTTGATGAAATGAAAAAAGCCGGGGCGCGAGGCCCCGGCTGTTGAGGTGCCACCACGCGCTGAACGCTCAGGCAGCAAGCTTGCGGCGCCAGGCGCGGCCGGCAACGGCGCAGCCGCCCGCCAGCATCAGCGCCCAGGCCGCCGGTTCGGGCACGGCCAGGGCGGTGATGGTGGCCGTGGCACCGCCGCCGGTGCAGTCGGTGCAGTTCAGGAACCAGCCGAAGGACGTGGTGGCCATGTACGGGGCGCTGCTGCCGCCTTGGGTCATGGCACCGCCCAGGTCAGACAGCGTGAAGGCCACGCCATCGACCAGCACACCGAACATGTCACCGGCGGGCCCGGCACCGTCGGCCGTGGTGTAGGTCCAGTTGAACGTGTAGCGGCCCGGCGCCGCATACACGGCCTGGATGCGGCACGGCCCCAGCACCGAGTAGCTGCTGCCCGTGCAGCCGTTGGGCTCGGCGTCGCCGCCCACCAGCACGAGCGTTGCCGCGGTGGCCGCTACAGAACCACCGCCTGCGCCGAGGCTCAGGTTGCCGGTGGCGCTGGTGGTCAGCGCGCCCGGTGAGCCCGGGCCGATGAAGGGGACGGCGTAGGCCGGTGCCGCCAGGGCGGCACCCAGCAGCAGGGATGTCAGGGTCTTGTTCATTTGCGCAGGCGCTCGGTGGGGGTGGGTTTGGCCACGCCGACCAGCACCGTGCTGGCCTGGGCGGCGGCAATCAGGGCGTCGCGGTCGGCGGTGAGCAGGTAGCCCTGCGCAAAAGCACTGTTGGCCGCGTCGGTGACCTTGCTGACATAGCCGGCATGGGTGCCATACCGTTCCTGCAGCGAGGGCCGGGTGTCGCCCGTGGCCTGGCGTTCGGCCAGGGTCGTGGCGAAGGGGATGAAGCCGCCCACGTAGTTGCACACCTGTCCCTTGTGGAAGCCGGTGGTGGAAATGTTCCAGCCGACGTAGGTGCCCAGCGGCGCCATGTTCAGCACCGTCGGCACGCCGCCCAGCTCGTTGCCGTCGGCGTCGATGCGCGGCACCTTCATCGGTATCACCTGGGTGATGGGCGGCGGCAGGTTGGTGGCCACACCGGTGGCGTCGCTCTTGTTGAACAGCGGACCCCAGTCGTAGTCGAACACCGGGAAGATGAAGTTCTCGGGCCTGAAGACGTTGTAGTCCACGCCTGGCACGCCGGCCGGGAAGTTGGCACCGATGAAGGACGGGTCGACCAGGTTGCCGCCCGCCAGCGTCGGGTAGCGGCTGGGCGGTGGCAGCGTGCCGTTCAGCAGCCAGGCACGCATCGCCGAACGGATGACGCTGACCATCTGCGTGGAGGGCATCGGGTTGGCCAGCAGCGCCGCCGGCTGGCCGGCGTTGTAGTTGTTGCCGGGGCAGTTGGCGGTGGCGGTGGGCTTGGGCACGAAGTAGGTGCTGACGGCCCCGCCGTTGCCACCGTGCGTGGTGCTGGGGATGTAGTAGCGGCGCACGTTGCGCGTCATCGGGATGTCGGTGTCGGCGCTGGTGCCCACCCATTCCATCGTCATCTTCAGCGCGTAGACCTCGGCACTGCCGAAGTGCTCCATGATTTTCGGGCAGGTGCCGTTCAGGTTGCAGCGCGAGAAGATGCTCTTGGTCGGGTTGCCGCGCAGCGGGTCCGGGAAGTCGGTCCACCACTGCGCGCCTTCGCTGCCGGTCTGGTACAGCTCCAGCACGCCGTCGGCCTGACCCCAGCGCATGTTGGCCACCACGCGGCGGCCGGCGATCTGCGGCCAGGCGCCGTCATGCACCTTGCGGTTGCTCTCGTCCTGGTTCATGCCCATGTAAATGAGCTGACGCGTGAAGTTGCCCGACTGCGACGAGCCGCGTATCGACGAGGCGGTGATGCGCCCGGCAATCGGGTTGGCTGTGCCGAAGTCGTCCACCGTCGAATACTTGAAGAAGGAACCGACATCGCGGAAAGCCGCGATGCCCGCCCCCAGCACATAAGCGCCCTTGGCCGGATAGACCAACTGGTACAGCAGGTTGGGGTTGAAGCCGTTCTTCAGGCAGATCTGCACCGGCAGGCTGCTGGGCAAGGACGTGATGTTGATGTTCTGCGGCGTGCCCGGCCAGGGGTTGGCCGCGCTGCAGGTGGCGTAGGCCCAGTCGGTGGACGGGATCACCGAGCCCAGGGTGACCACGCCGTCGCTGGTCTCGTGGGTGACGGTGGTCAGCGTGGCCTGCGTGGTGTCCAGCGTGGCCGGCAGGTAGGGCACGGGGTTGTTGCCGATGAGCAAGCCCTGTGACGCCACCCCGCTGCGGTTGACGATGCGGGCCAGCACGTTGCCGGTGATCAGTGCACCGGTCGCGTCCTTGGCCATCGGCAGTGCCACCCAGTGGTTGGTGCCGGTGGCGCGGTTCGCCGGGATGGCCGTGGCACCGGCGTTGTCGCCCTGCCAGCCGCTGGCCAGCAGCACGTCGCCGTTGCCCAGGCCGACGCCAGTGGGGCTGATGGTGCCGCCGCGGTTGGGCACGTCGTGCCACATCAAACCGCTGGCCAGGCTCATGTCCACCGGCTTGTTGATCGTGAAGGCCGCTTCGTAGCGCAGCTTGCCGTCAGCGTCCAGGCCCAGGCTGAGGTCGTTGATGACCGCGTTGTGGGCGTCGGCACCATCCAGTTCACCAAAGGCGCGGCCGCGCACGGTTTCGTAGGGGATGCTGAGCCCGGTCAGCGCCGTGGTGCTGTCGATGGTGATCCGGGTCACGCGGGCCTCGGCGGGCCCGGTCACGGCTGCACAGGCTGCAGCCATCAAGGTCAGGGCCAGGCGTGTGCCAGGCCCGCGAATTGCGCGTTGCTTCATGGATGTCTCCGTCCTCAGGCCGCGATGTCCGCTCGCGACGCTGTGCAAATCAGTCTAGTGACGGAGCCCCTGGTTCATTTGGGGGTATGCCCGAGACCCAACCGACCCAATCGGAGATTGGGCTGCAGACCCCTCATTTGAGGGGTGGCGCTGACCGGGGCGTGTGAACCCGGCGCCAGACCCGCCAGCCCAGCAACACCGCCATCACCGCCGCGTAAATCGACCATTCGCCGAAGTTCTGCTTGGCCGCGCGCATCCAGAAGAAGTGCAGCAGGCCCAGCAAGGCGGTGGCGTAGACCAGCTTGTGCAGCAACTGCCAACGCGCCACGCCCAGCGCCTTGATGGCGCGGTTGAAGGAGGTGGCGGCCAGCGGCACCATCAGCAGCAGCGCGGCGGTGCCGACCAGGATGAAGGGCCGCTTCGGGATGTCTTTCAGGATGGCGTCGACATCGAAGCCCATGTCCAGCCAGGCAAAGCCCAGGAAGTGCAGCACGCCGTAGAAGAAGGTGAACAACCCCAGCATGCGCCGCAGCCGGGCCAGCGCGCTCAAGCCAAAGGTCTGCCGCAGCGGCGTCACGGCCAGCGTGATGCACAGGAAGCGCAGCGTCCAGTCGCCGGTGCTGCGGATCAGGTACTCGGCCGGGTTGGCACCCAGCTGGTTGGCCCAGGCACCGTAGAACAGCCACAGGAAGGGCACCAGCGCCAGCAGGAAGAGCAGCGGCTTGGCGGCCTTGTGCAGCAGCAGCTTGTTCAGGCGCTGCGCCGGCTTCAGCAGCGGGGCAGGCCCGCCCGGCCGCACCGAGGTCAGAGCCATCAGAAGAATTTCTTGAGGTCCATGCCGGCGTAGAGCTGCCCGACCTGCGCTTCATAGCCGTTGAACATCAGCGTCGGCCGCTTCTTGGCGAACAAGCCGTCTTCGCCGATGCGGCGTTCGGTGGCCTGGCTCCAGCGCGGGTGGTCGACCTTCGGGTTGACGTTGGAATAGAAGCCGTATTCCTGCGGGATGGCGGCTTCCCAGCTGGTCTGGGGTTGCTTCTCGACAAAGCGGATCTTGACGATGCTTTTGCCGCTCTTGAAGCCGTACTTCCAGGGCACCACTGCGCGCACCGGGGCGCCACTCTGGTTGGGCAGCACTTCGCCGTACAGGCCGAAGGTCAGCAGGGTCAGCGGGTGCATGGCTTCGTCCATGCGCAGGCCTTCGACGTAGGGCCAATCGAGCGACCGGCCGGACAGCCCGGGCATCTGCGCCTTGTCGGCCAGGGTCACGAACTGCACGTACTTGGCGTTGCCGGTGGGCTCCACACGCTTGATCAGCTCGGCCAACGAATAGCCGACCCAAGGGATGACCATCGACCAGCCTTCCACACAGCGCAGGCGGTAGATGCGTTCTTCCATCGGCGACAGCTTCAGCAGCGCGTCCAGGTCCCAGACGCCGGGCTTCTTCACTTCGCCTTCGATGGCCACCGTCCACGGCCGGGTCTTCAGCGTGCCGGCAGTGCGTGCCGGGTCGCTCTTGTCGGTGCCGAACTCGTAGAAGTTGTTGTAGCTGGTGATGTCGGCATAGGGCGTGACCTTGTCCATCACCAGCGCACCGGCGGCTGCGCTCTTGGCACCGGCCAGCGCGGCCAGCTTGCCCGGGCGTGCGGCTTGCGCCTGGGCCAGCGCGGGCAGGGTGCCGGCGGCAGCGGCCGCGCCAGAGGCGGCCAGCGCCTGCATCCAGCGGCGGCGCTGCTGGTACACGCCTTGGGGCGTGATCTCGGAAGGCGCGTCGTGGTGGTGACCGAGCTTGTGGTCGGTGGACTTGAGCAGGTGCATCGTGACTCCGTTGCGGTTGATCTTCAGTCGGCCAGGGTGACCCGGCCTTACAAGCGCCGACGCTTGCCGCTTGACCTTGCCACAAAGCAAAAGGGCCGGTGTGTCACCGGCCCTTCCAGGCGTTCAGCTGGCAGCGCGAGATCAGTGCAGCCCGGCCACGTAGTCGGCCACGGCCTTGATTTCGGCGTCGTTCATCTTGCTGGCAATGCCCGTCATCTGTGCGCTGTTGGCACGCAGGCCCGAGCGGAAGGCCAGCAACTGGGCTTCGGCGTAGTCGGCATGCTGGCCGCCGATGCGCGGGTATTGGGCCGGGATGCCGGCACCGTTCGGGCTGTGGCAGCCGGCGCAGGCGGGCACCTGCTTGCTGGCGATGCCGCCGCGGTAGATCTTTTCGCCCAGCGCGACGGTGTCCTTGCTCTTGGCAAAGCCCGGCTTGGCCACTTTGCTGCCGTAGAAGGCCGCAATGTGCTTCATGTCGGCTTCGGTGGCGATGCTGGCGGCCATGCCGGCCATCACGGCGTTCTTGCGCTTGCCGGCCTTGAACTCGACCAGCTGCTTGACCAGGTATTCGGGGTGCTGGCCCTGCAAGATGGGGTTGGCCGGGCTGCCGCGCGAACCGTCGCTGGTGTGGCAAGCGCCGCACGAGGCCGCCAGTTGCTGGCCCTTGGCGATATCGGCCTTGAAAGGCGCGGCGGCTTCGGCGGCGGCGGGGCCGCTGCTCAGCAGGGCCAAGGCCGATGCGGCCAGCAGGGCCTGGGCGCGAACAGACCAGCTGGAGCGCTGACCGGAGACAGGAAACGACTTCATGCGAGAGCCTTCAACGAGGTGTTGCGAGGACAACAAACCGCGAATTTTACAATGCAGCATGACAAGCACCTTGCACGCCACCCCAACGCCCCCTAGCGCGGCCGAGAAAATCGCTCTCGGCTGGACGCACGGCGCGCGTTTTCTGACCACCGCGGCCCAGCTGGACCAGCTGCCCACGCTGGAATTGCCCGAGATCGCCTTCGTGGGCCGCAGCAATGCCGGCAAGTCCACGGCCATCAACCGGCTGGCTCAGCAGAAGCGGCTGGCTTTCGCCTCGCGCACACCCGGCCGCACCCAGCACCTGAACGTCTTCGAGGTCGGCCCCAAAGACGCCGCCGACACCCTGTTCGTCGACCTGCCGGGCTACGGCTACGCGGCGGTGGAACGTTCGGCCAAGCTGCGCTGGCAGCAGGTGATGTCGGACTACCTGCAACTGCGCCGGCCGCTGCACGGCGTGGTCTTGATGATCGACTCGCGGCTGGGCTTCACCGATCTGGACCGTCGCCTGCTGGCACTGCTGCAGCCGCGCCTGGTCAACGGCGAAGTGCGCCTGCTGGCGGTGCTGACCAAGGCCGACAAGCTGAACCGCAGCCAGGGCCAATTGGCGCTGCTGGCCGCGCAAGAGGTGCTGGCCGAGGCCACGACCGAGGCCTCTGACATCAGCGTGACGCTGTTTTCGGCGCTCAGCCGGCAGGGCCTGGGCGATGTGGCGGAAACGGTCTACGGCTGGACACATGGCGAGAAGCCGGCACCGGCTGAAGGGGCCGCGGATGAGGTCACTGATGGGGTCACTGACGGGGCTACTGACGGGGCCACTGACGGGGCCACTGACAGGGCCACCCAGGCACTCGAGGCTGGCGCAGCGGGGGGCGCTCAAATCGCGACTGCAGACCGCGCGGCAGACGACAAGCCGGACAGCCGTTCAAACGGCGGCTGAAGCCGCCATCTGCTCGTGCACGCGGCTGGCGGCCGAGCCGACGATGGAGCGTTGCTTGAGTTTCTTTGCCAGGTGCGCGCCGTGCATCATCAGCAGCGCGCCGCGCCGCACGGCCCAGGTGGCGTCGGAGCCGCCGTCGCCGAACAGCCAGACCTCGCGGCGGTCGCCCGGCCACAGCAGGGCGGCGTGCACCCAGCGGCCTTGCAGGAACAGGCGCACCCAGTCGCCGGGCACCAGGCTGTCGAGCCAGCTTTCGGCGTCGGCCCGCGAACCCGGCACGGGAGCAGCTTCTTCCATCAATTCGGCCGGCACGGTGTCCAGTTGCGGCACATCGAGCATGCCGTGCAGCGTGGTCGGTGCGGTCTGGCCGGCGGTCAGCCTGTCTTCCAGTTTCTGCAGCGCGCCGATGTGGCTGGACGCCGCCGACAGCCGCCGCGTGAAGCGCTTCTGCAGGAAGGCATCCAGCCGGTCGCAGGCCCAGCGGTACAGGCGCGCGTCCTGCTCGGGCTCTTTCGCCAATTGGTCGGCGGTGGCGCTGGCCAACTTCAGCAGCTGGATGCGGTCGGGGTCCTGGGCATCCGGCGTCATCTGCGCCTCGAACACGATCCGGTTGATGAAGCGCCACAGCGGGTGCTTGTCCTGGTCCAGCAGGCTGGCGTCGCGCAGCGTCATGCGCAGCGCCGGGCTGTGCAGGCTGGCGATGACGGGGCGGGCGTCGTCGGGCACGCGCCCATCGGACAGCATGGCCTGGAAGAGCCGGCTGACCAGTTCGACGGCCTGGCGGTCGGCGCGGTTCGCGCCCGCGCCGACCACGTCGCTCCAGTGTTCCAGCGGAGCACCCGGGGGACGCGGCTGGGCGCGTGGCGCGCTGCGCTCGGCGGCCGTGGCGTGGGTCTGCAGGTGGCGGGCCGGCACGGCGTCCAGTGGTGCCGGCATGCTGTCGCGCATGCGGTGCAGGTCGGGGCTGAAGGTGGTTTCACCGAAGCGGCCGGCGCTGCGCACACCCGACGGCAGGATGACGGTGCGGTAGGCCGCCGGCTCGACGCCTTGCGATTCCAGGCGCGACGAGGCACCGGCGTAGGTCTTGCGCAGCAAGGGCGCCAGTGCCGGGCCGGCGTGGCGCATCAACGCCACCTGGTGCCCGGTGGTCAGCGGCAGGGCCTGCACGGCGGCACCCAGGGCTCGCGCGTAGGTCTCGGCGCGAAAGGGGTTGTGGTCGCGTGAGACGTCCATGTCGCCGACCAGCGCCGAGGTGAAGGTCTGCAGGTCGCGCAGTTCGTGTTCGCAGCTGCTCTTGATCAGTTCGATGGCGTGCGACAGCTCGACGTCCAGCGCCACCGTGTCTTCGTCTACCAGGGCCAGGGCCAGTGCCTTGGCGGGCGGCGCGCTGCGCTTGGGTTGGTGCCAGTCCAGGTCTTCCTGCACCTGCTCGCGCAGCGAGCGGATGAAGTGCTCGGCCAGCCGATGGTGTTGCGCCGGCAGGGCCTGCAGCAGTTCAGCCGCGACGGCGCGCTGCAGCGGGCCCAGCGTGGGCAGGTTCTTGCGCAGACGGTCTTGCGCGCCATCGACCACCTGGTCGAAGAGCAAGGGCGCGCGCAGCATTTCGTCGTCGACGAAGTGCTGCAGGCGAGGGGGCACGTGCGGGGCAGACATGCGTGCGGATTATCCGGCGCTGCGCCGCACCGATACCTGGAAATACCGGGTGTTTCAGGTCTTGCCGTGGCGTGCCGCGTGCCGGAGCAGGCCCTGCCGGGCGGACGGCCGTCAAGCCGTGGCCGCCAGCGGCACACGTTGGTCCAGCAGCAAGCGCAGGCGGGGCAACGCGGCTTCGGCGGCCTGTCGGCCCAGGTCCAGCAGGTAGGGCATGGCGGCCGTGTCGAACAGACCCACGCGGCGCTGCAGCTCGGGCAGCATCAGCACCAGCCGGCTGGCGTCGGCAGCGGCCAGCCGGGCTTCCAGCAGGTTGTTCGACAGGGCTGCCGTGGTGCGCGTGGCCAGCCGCGTGGCGCTGTTGCAGCGGTGCGGAAAGGGCACGCGAAAGCCCAGCGCCAGCGTGACGTGGCCGGGCTCGACAGCGGCCAGCGGCAGCGGCTCGGACAGGCTGCCGTCGACCAGCAGCCGGCCAGCGATGCGCTGCGGCGCGAACAGAAAGGGCAGCGCCACGCTGGCGCGCAGCGCATCGACCACGCGGCCCTGCGTCAGCAGCACCGAAGCGCCGTTCAGCGCGTCGGTGGCCTGCACGCGCAGCGGCAGCGGCAGGTGTTCGATGTGCAGGTTGCCGAAGGCCTCGAACAGGCGCTGGCAGATCAGCCCGTCATGGCGCAACGCGAACTGCTCGCCAAAGCCGGCCAGGCGCGGCAGCACCACCTCGAACAGCGCACGGTGGCGGCGCTGGCTGGTGATGTCGCGCGACCACAGCCGGGTGGCCATTTCGGTGGCGCTGTGCGCGCTGTGGCCAGCGGCGATGACCGCGCCGAAGATCGCACCCGCGCTGCAGCCCACAACGGCCGAGGGCAACAAGCCTTCACGTTCCAGCACGGCCATCACGCCCAGGCCGGCGACGCTCTTCACGCCACCGCTGCCCAGCACCAGCGTGTAGCGCGGTTTCTCAACATGCAACATGGCGGCCCGTGCCTTCAGTGGGTGACGGTGCCGGCCGCGGTCTGCAGGCGGCTTTCGGCTCGCATCAGGCCGGCTACTTCCGGGTGCGGCGCGCAAGCCATTTCGCAGCGCTGCAGCAGCGCAAACATGGCGGTGTTCTGGCACAGCACCTCGCCGTGCAGGCGCTGCAGGCCGTGGCTGCGCGCGGCGGCCAGCATGTGGTGCAGCAGGCGGGTGGCGATGCCCTGGCGCTGCCAGCGGCCGGCGGTGGACAGTGCGAACTCGGCCTGCTGGCCGTCGGCTGAAACGTAGAAGCGTGCCTCGGCCACGGCCTGCGTGCCGTGTTCGTCGTCCAGCGTCACCAGCCAGGCGTGATGGCGCACGAAGTCGGCGTCGGCCAGTTGCTGCAGGCGCTGGGCCGACAAGCGGCCCAGCGTGCCGTGAAAGCGCTGGAAGCGTGACGCGCCCGCCAGGTTGCCGTTCAGCAGGCCGTCCAGCAACTCGGTGTCTTGCGCCCGCGAGCGGCGCAGGGTGTAGCGGGCACCATTGGTGGCCGTCCAGGTTTGGCTGTGCATCGGGGGGTCTCCTGCTGAAGGCCCAGGCCCCGGGCCGGCGGCCTGGGTGTCGGGTCTTCAACAGGGGAATCGCAGGGCGGCGGCACAAGCCGCCAACTTCGGCACGCACACCCCCTTCAGAGGGCTGCTGGCCGCTACCGAACGGCCGGCCCGGTCAACGCTTGAGCGGCAATTCGCAGCGCACGAATTGCTCGAAGGCGGCCGGCGGTGCCGCCAGCAGCGTGTTCACACGCTGGCCGCTCAGCCGCAGTTCAATGCTCCAGCGGTTGGCGAAAGGCGCGCCTGTGGGCAGGCGGGTCTGCATCACGCTGTCGTTCCACGCCCAGCCGCGCTGGCTGCCGTTCAGGACGCCGTTCAGTTCAGCCCAGTGCGGGCCGTTGAAGCCGCCGTCCGCGGTGTAGACGGTGGTGCTGGCCTTGTCGACGCGGAAACGCACGGTGGGCGGCGGCTTGGTCAGGGTCAGCATCAACTGGTCGAAGTTGCTGAACGCGAAATTGAAGTTGACCGTGCGCTGGCGGGTCTTGCCGCCCTGCTCGACACCGGCCCAGGCACCGCCGCTGGCCAGGCCCGGCGCGCCGACCAGTTGCATCACGCCGCCGCCGCCCGCACCGGTGCCGTTGCCCGACGAATTCGCGATCAGCTGGCAGGACAAGGCGGCCCTGGGGTTGGTGGCGGTGCCGGGGGGTGGTGGCGGTGGTGGTGCCGTCTGCGCCCACGCCACGGGGCCGCCGAACAGCAGGCCGCAAAACAAGCTGCCCATCAGGCCGGGCAGGGCCACGGCGTCGATGCGCGGGACGGTCGAGATCTTCAGGCGGGGTCGGCTCATCGGGAGGCTCCAGGGTTCGGCTTGCAGGTCAGAGGCAGCGGGCAGTCACAGTCGCAATCGCAATCGCAATCGCAATCGCAATCGCAATCGCAATCGCAATCGCAGGTACTGCAACAGGAATCGAAAAGCACCAGTCAAAGCCGCCAGTCACAGCACCACCGGCAGTCGTCGCCAGTCGACGGCAGCGCCGCGTTCGCGCAGCCACTCGGCCAGGCGCGGGGCGCCGTCTTGCCAGCCCAGTTGCTGCTGCAGGCGGTCGGCCAGCGCCTGGCGCGTTGCGGCCGGGCTGGCGGGGTTGGCCAGCGCCGCATAGGCCGCTGCGGCCAGCGCGAAGGGGTGTTGCGGGCCCAGTTGTTCGGCCAGCAGCGGTGCGGCTTGTGCCCACAGCGCCGTCGCCCCGGCCACGTCACCCTGACGCGCCAGCGCGCAACCCAGCAAGACGTGGCTTGCTGCCACGCTGTTGTGCTGGACGGTCTGGTTCAGCGCGGTCAGGTGGGCGGCGTTGACGCGCAGGGCGGCTTCGGCTTCGGCATTGCGGCCCAGGCGCAGCAGGGCCTCGGCATGCAGCCGGCGCAGCGGTTCGGTCTTGCCGCTGGCCCGGCCTTCTTCCATGAACTTGGCCTGCAGCAGCGCGCGCAAGGCGGGTTCGGCCTGTTCGCTGCGCCCCTGGTACATGCTGATGCGAGCGGCCAGCGCGTCGGCATACGGGCCGCGCCAGGCGTCTGCCGGGCCGCTGCCGCCGCGCAGTTGCAAGAGCTGGGCGTGCGTCGCATCGAAGTGGCCCTGGCGCAATTCGGCTATGGCCCGCTCGCTGACCGCCAGCACCACCATCGGGTGCTGCGGCCCCAGCCGCGCCGCCAGTTCCTGCTGCGCAGCGGCCAGGCCGCGCCCGGCTTCGGCGTGGCGGCCCAGCCAGTTGTCCAGCGCGGCAATCTGCACTTCGATGTTCAAGCGGTCCACGCTGCCCGGCTCACCGCGCTGCTGGGCAATATCCGCCGCCCGCCGCAGTTGCAGCCCGGCGGTGGCCATCTGCCCGGCCAGCCGTGCCGACCAGCCATGGCCCTGCGCGCTGCGCGCCTGCAGTTCCAGGTCGGCGGGCCGGGCCTGCGCCAGGCTGGTGTCGGCACTGGCGTAGCGGCTTGCCGCTTGCGCGTACTGGCCGGTGCCCAGCAGCAGCTCGCCCTGCAGCACGGCCAGGCGGCCGGCCAGGTCGGGGTCTTGTGCCAGGTGCGGCGCGCTCAGCGTGGCCAGGCTCTGCAGCGTGGCGGCGCTGACTTTGAAATCGCGCTGCTTCAGTTGCACATCGGCCAGGTTCCACAGCGCCAGCACGTGCTTGCGCGGGTCGCCGCCGCGTTCGGCTTCCTGCGCTTCGGCGGCGTAGGCCGCGGCTGCGGGCTCGAAGGCACCGATGTCGCGGTACAGCCCGGCCATGCGCCCGCGCGCGGCGTGGCGGGTGGCGGTGTCGATGCTCGGGCTGCGGTCCAGGAAAGCCTGGCCGCGGTCGAGCAATTCGCGCGCGCTGAAGCTGCGGTTGGCGGCCAGGTCGGGGCTCATGCCGCTGAACAGGCTTTGCAGCAGGCCGTCCACCGTGGCCGCGCGGGCCTGGCTGAGGCGGGCCGCCTGCCGGGTGTTCCAGGCCTGTGCGCCGACGACCGCCAGCGCCGCCAGGCCCACCACCGCCACGGCCACCGGCACGCGCTGGCGCTGCACGAAACGCTGCGTGCGGTAGGCCAGACTGGGGGCACGTGCCTGCACGGGTTGCCGCGCCAGATGGCGCTGCAGGTCGTCGGCGAAAGCGGCCGCGCTGGCGTAACGCTGCGCCGGTTCGCGGTGCAGCGCGCGGGCCAGGATGTTGTCCAGATCGCCCTGCAGTCGGCGGCGCAGCGCCGCGGCGCTGGCCAAGCCCCGGCGCGCGGCCAGGGCGTCCGCGCTGGTGTCCTGATGCGTGTCCGCAGGGCGGTCTGTAGGGCTGCCTCCACGGCTGCCTCCACGGATGCCAGCGCGGATGCCAGCGCGGGTGCCAGCGCGGGTGCCAGCGCCGGTGCCGCCGCCCGCCAGCACCGCCACCGACGCCAGCGTCGCGTCGCGTTCCAACGTGTTGCGCAAGGCCACCGCCGCCGTGTCGCCCGCCTGCATGGCCGGGTGGCGGCCACTCAGCAGGCCGTACAGCAACACGCCCAGCGCGTAGACGTCGGTGGCCACCGTGATGGCGCCACCCGTCAGTTGCTCGGGTGCGGCGTAGCCGGGCGACAACATCGCGCCGGCCCGCTGCGTCAGGTTGGTCCGGTCCGTGTCGCCGGCCTCAGGCACCAGCGTCTTGGCGATGCCGAAGTCCAGCAGCTTGACCTGGCCGTCGGCCGTCACCATCACGTTCGACGGTTTGATGTCGCGGTGCACCACCAGGTGCTGGTGGGCGTGCGTGACGGCGTCCAGCAGCGCGACGAACAGGCGGATGCGTGCCGCGACATCGAGCCCTTGGGCATCGGCGTGGCGGTCGATGGCCAGCCCGTCCACATGTTCCAGCACCAGGTAGGGCTGGCCGGCCGGCGTGACGCCGGCGTCGAGCAGGCGGGCGATGGCCGGGTGGGTCAGCCGCGCCAGGATGTCGCCCTCGCGGCGGAAGCGCTCGGTGCGGGCGGGGCTGGCCAGTGTCAGGTTCAGCAGCTTGACGGCCGCCAGGCCTGCGTAGCGCCCGTCGTTGCGCGTGGCCCGCCACACGCTGCCCATGCCACCTTCGCCGATCAGCGTTTGCAGCGTCCACGGCCCCAGGTTCTGCCCGGTCAACGGCGAGCCGAACAAGCCGCGGTCCGGCCCGTGTTCCAGGTAGCCCTCCTGGCCCGCCAGCGCGTGGCTGCGCAGCAGGGCTTGCAGTTGGGCGGCCAGGTCAGCGTCTTGCGACTGCAGGCTTTGCAGCACGGCAGCTTGCGCGGCCGCGCCGTCGGCTTCCAGTGCGGCGTCCAGCCAGGGCTGCAATTCGGGCCAGCGTTCGGGCAGCATCGTGCGAAGTGGGGGGGCGGGCAGGCTGCTGGCGCTGTGTGTGGCTGCGCCGCTTCAGGCGGGGCTGAGCGCGTGGCGCAGCAGCAGCCGCGCCTTGTCCCACTGGCGCTGTGCGGTGCGCTCTGACAGGCCCTGCAGGGCTGCAATCTCGGCCAGCGTGTAGCCGCAGAAGAACTTCAGGTCCACCAGATGGGCCAGCGCCGGTTCGGTGTGCGCCAGTTCGTCCAGCGCATCGCTCAGGTCCTGCAGTGCGTCGGGCGCGGCGCACTGTTCGGCGCGTTCGGTGTCCAGCTGGGTGATGTGCAGCCCGCCGCCGCGCTTGGCTGCCTGGCGCTGCCGCACGTGGTCGATGACCAGGCCGCGCATTGCGCGGGCGGCATAACCCAGGAAATGAGTCCGATCTACGAAAGCCAGACCGGCGCGGCCGCCGATGTCCAGGTAAGCCTCGTGCAGCAAGGTCGTGGTGCCCAGTGAAGGCAGGTCGCCATAGCGCCCGGCTTCGCGCCGCGCGATGCGGTGCAGGTCGGCGTAAAGCGCGGAAAACAGCGCGCCACGGGCGGCCGCATCGCCCTGCTCGGCGCGTTGCAGCAACGCGGCTGCTGCGCTGTCACCGTCTGCAGCACCGGACGCAGGCGCGGTTTTGGGCGCGGGCGTGGGCAAAAACGAGGGCGCAGGCGTGGTGGCAGACATCTGTGGATCAGTTTACGGCCGCCCATGAAAAAAGCCTGCCCCCTTGCGGGTGCAGGCCTGTGCAGAGCAGCCCCGGCGGCCAGGCCGCCGGGTGGAACATCACATGTCCATGCCGCCCATGCCACCCATGCCGCCCATGCCGCCGGGCATGCCGCCGCCGGACTCTTCCTTGGCCGCTTCGGCCACCATGCACTCGGTGGTCAGCATCAGGCCGGCCACTGAGGCGGCGTTTTGCAGCGCCGTGCGGGTGACCTTGGTCGGGTCCAGGATGCCCATTTCGATCATGTCGCCATAGGTGCCGTTCTGGGCGTTGTAGCCGTAGTTGCCGGCACCTTCGAGCACCTTGTTGATCACCACGCTGGGCTCGTCACCGGCATTGGCGACGATCTCGCGCAGCGGCTGCTCAACCGCGCGCAGCACGATCTTGATGCCGGCTTCCTGGTCGCTGTTGTCACCCTTGATGGCGCCAGCCGATTGGCGAGCGCGCAGCAGGGCCACACCGCCGCCAGCCACGATGCCTTCTTCAACGGCGGCACGGGTGGCGTGCAGCGCGTCTTCGACACGGGCCTTCTTTTCCTTCATCTCGACTTCGGTGGCGGCGCCGACCTTGATCAATGCCACACCGCCGGCCAGCTTGGCG
>JANMZP010000249.1:0-19695 GCA_031383435.1 Betaproteobacteria bacterium
CTCTCCATCCTCATGGGATCTTCCAGCGACTGGGAGACCCTTAAGCACGCCGCGCTCTTGCTTGACGAGTTCGGAGTCGCCTACGAAAAACGCGTGGTGTCGGCGCACCGCATGCCCGACGACATGTTTGCCTATGCCGAGGCCGCCGCTGGGCGGGGCCTGAAGGCGATCATTGCCGGGGCGGGTGGCGCGGCGCACCTGCCGGGCATGTTGGCGGCGAAAACCACGGTGCCGGTACTGGGCGTGCCGGTGGTCAGCAAGAACCTGCAGGGTCTGGATTCGCTGTATTCCATCGTGCAAATGCCGCGTGGCATTCCGGTGGCCACGTTTGCCATCGGCGCTGCCGGTGCGGCCAACGCGGCCTTGTTCGCGATTGCCATGCTCGCCACCGCCGACCCAGCCCTGCTGGCCCTGTTGCAGGCCTTCCGCCAGCGCCAGACCGAAGTGGCGCGCGCGATGACGCAGGACCTGACATGAGCGCCATCGCCTCATCGGGCGCGCCATCGGCCGCCGGCCGAGCCCGTTGGCTGGGCGTTCTGGGCGGCGGCCAATTGGGTCGCATGTTCGTGCATGCCGCCCAGGTTCACGGCTACGCGGTCGCGGTGCTGGAACCCGATGCCGCCAGCCCCGCCGGTGCCGCTGCCGACACCCACTTGCAGGCCGGCTACCTGGACGCTGCCGCGCTGGCCACGCTGGCCGTCAGTTGCAGCGCCGTCACCACCGAATTCGAAAACGTGCCGGCCGATGCCTTGCGCACGCTGGCCTTGTCCCTGCCCGTGGCGCCACCCGCAGCGGCGGTTGAAGTCTGCCAACACCGGGCCCGTGAAAAGCAGTGCTTCGCGGCGGCTGGCGTGCCGTGTGCACCGTATGCCTTGTTGACCGTGGACGCGGATCTGGCCGGGCCCGCCATCGCGGATTTGCTGCCCGGCATCCTGAAAACCACCAGCCTGGGCTATGACGGCAAAGGACAGGCCTCGGTGGCCACTGCCGCCGAATTGGTTTCGGCCTGGGCTGCACTCAGTTCGGTGCCTTGTTTGCTGGAAAAGCGCCTGCCCTTGCGCCTTGAGCTCAGCGTCATCGTCGCGCGGGGTGCCAACGGCGACGCGGTGCATCTGCCCGTGCAACAGAACCTGCACCGCGACGGCATCCTGGCGGTCACGCAGGTGCCGGCGCCCGATGTCGACGCGGCCATCGCTGCGCGGGCCGTCGAGCTGGCACGCAGCCTGGCGCGAACGCTGAATTACGTCGGCGTGCTGTGCGTCGAATTCTTCATCCTGGCCGACGGCTCGCTGGTGGCCAACGAGATGGCACCGCGCCCGCACAACTCGGGTCACTACAGCATCGATGCCTGTGATGTGTCGCAGTTCGACCTGCAGGTGCGCACGCTGGCGGGTTTGCCGCTGGTCGCGCCGCGCCTGCATTCGGCGGCGGTCATGCTGAATTTGCTGGGCGATTTGTGGTGGCCCACGGCCGCGGCGCAAGCCTGTGAGCCGGCCTGGCCGCAGGTGCTGGCCTTGCCTGGCGTGCACCTGCACCTGTACGGCAAGACCGAACCCCGGCGTGGCCGCAAGATGGGCCATCTGACGGTGACGGCCGCCGAGCCTGCCACCGCGCGCGCGGTGGCGCTGCAGGCGGCCGAGCGGCTCGGCCTGCCGGCTTTCTGAGCGGGCTGCGCGGTGGCTGTCGTGTCGGGCGTTGACCCGCTGGCCCTGGCGGCTGCGGCTGCCGAACTGGCGGCTGGCCAGTTGGTCGCTTTTCCCACCGAAACCGTCTACGGTCTGGGCGCGCGGGCTGACGACGACACGGCCGTGGCGCGCATTTACGCTGCCAAAGGCCGGCCGCTTGACCACCCGCTGATCGTGCACCTGGCCGACGCGGCTGCGGCCAGCGCCTTCACGTCGGTGCCGGGTGCCCACGCGCAGCGCCTGATGGCCGCTTTCTGGCCCGGTCCGCTGACCGTCGTCGTGCCGCGCCGCGCCGGTTGCGGCGCGGCGGCTGCGGGCGGGCAGGGCAGCATCGCGCTGCGTGTACCGGCCCACCCGGTGGCGCTGGCGCTGCTGCGGGCAGCAGCGCGGCTGGGCGTGGCCGGTGTGGCCGGCCCCAGCGCCAACCGATTCGGCCGCGTCAGCCCCACCGCCGCGGCCCATGTGCTGCAGGAATTCGGGACGGCGCTGACGGTGCTGGACGGCGGGCGCTGCGCGGTGGGCATCGAATCGACCATCGTCGACTGCACGCGCGAACGGCCCGCGCTGCTGCGCCCCGGTCAGCTCAGCCGGGCTGCCATCGAGGCCGTGCTGGGCCAGCCGCTGGCGCAGGCCGACGCCGCTTCGCCGCGCGCCCCCGGCACCCTGGCTTCGCACTACGCGCCCCGGGCGCGGGTGGAGTTGCTGGACGGCGTCTCTTTGCGTCATCGTTTGCAGGCCGCCCCCGCCCAGGCCGCGGGGGGTGTCGGGGTATATTCGCGCCTCGCGCCAACGGCCGGATCGGGTTGGATCCACAAGGCCATGGCTGCGGACGCTGCTTCGGTGGCACATGATTTGTTCGCGGTACTGCGCGAGTTCGATGAAGCTGGCGTAGCGGCCATCTGGGTCGAGCGGCCGCCGCCGGGCCCTGAATGGGACGGCGTGCGTGACCGCCTGCAACGCGCCGCGGCTTGACGCAGCCGCATGAAGCCGCCCTGTATGGGTTGCCCGCGCGGCGGCCTCGGCAAGATGCCGGCGGCTGCACCTGGGATTTCGGAGCAAAGATGATCTTCAGCAGCAAGGCCACGGCGCAAGCGAAGAGCGTGGCGCGTGGCGCATGGGCCACCATCCTGGGTGCGCTGTGCCTGGGCCTGATCGCCGCCTGCGGCGGCAGCACCTCGCAAGTCGAGCCTTTCGTGCCCGGCCGGCTGCTGGTCTTCGGTGACGACAGCAGCGCCCTCACCCAAACCGGCCGCAAGTACGGCGTCAATGCCCTGAACGCCAATGGCGGGCTGGACTGCGCCAGCCAGCCGCTGTGGGTGCAGACGATGGCCGCCTTGTACGGTTTCGAATTTGCCGAATGCAACCCGACGTCGGCCGAGCCCAAGGCCTTCATGCGGGCTTTTGCCGGTGCGCGGGTGGCCGATGTGGCGGCCCAGGTCGAAGCCCAGGTGGCGGCGGGCGGTTTCCGCGACAAGGACCTGGCCACGGTGCTGGCCGGCACCAACGACATCCTGGACCTCTACGCCCAGTACCCCGGCCGCTCGGTGGCCAGCCTGACCGCTGAAGCCCGGGTGCGCGGCGAATTGCTGGCCGGCGTGGTCAACCGCCTGGTGGGTCTGGGTGTGAAGGTGGTCGTGTCCGACCTGCCCGACATGGGCCTGTCGCCCTATGCGCTGGCGCAGAAGGCGCTCGACCCGACCGGCCTGAACCGGGCCTTGCTGATCACCGAACTGGGGCAGGCCTTCAGTGAACAACTGGGCGTCAAGGTCATCCTGGACGGCCGCTATGTCGGCCTGGTGCAGGCCCAGTTGCGCTTCCGCTCCATTGGCGTTTCGCCGGGCAGTTTCGGCCTGTCCAACATCACCGAGGCGGTTTGCACCGTGGGCCTGCCGAACTGCACCACGGCCACGCTGCTGACCAGTGCGGACCCGACCAGCTTCCTGTGGGCCGACGACACGCGGCTGTCGCCCGGTGGGCACAGCCAACTGGCCACGCTGGCCATCGACCGCGCCCGGCGCAACCCGTTCTAGGCTCGCCGGGGGCGCGCCGGCGGCCGGCTCAGTGCGCCGGCGCGTCGCGCATCGTCCACTGCACCAGCGCGTCCAGCGCCGGGCGCGCGGCACCGGCTTGCGGGTGGTTGATCACCGCCACCAGCACATAGCGTTTGCCGCTGTTCGACAACACATAGCCGGCCACCGCCACCACGTCGCGCAGCGAGCCGGTCTTCAGGTGGCCGCGCCCCGGCGTGGCGCGTGAACGGCGCAGCGTGCCGTCCAGGCCGGTGATGGGCAGCGACGACATCAGCTCGCTCATCACCGGGCTGTCCCAGGCCAGCAGCAGCACCTGGGCCAGCCGCTGTGCGCTGATGCGGGTGCTGCGCGACAGGCCCGACCCGTTGTCGATGACGACTTCGTCGTTGAGCGGGCCCAGGCGCTCGGTCAACCAGCGCAGCACGGCTTCGCGCGCCGCTTCCGGCGTGGCCACGGCGCGCGGGTTGGCCTGCAGCGCCAGTGCCAGGAACAGCTGTTGCGACATCAGGTTGTTGCTGTATTTGTTGATGTCGCGCACCAGTTCGGCCAGCGCCGGTGAACGCGACTCGAAGCTGGGTTTGACGTCGATCGGCGCCAGGCCCTCGCGCGCACTGCCCTGCAACTGCCCGCCCATCTCGCGCCACAGCGCGGCGATCAGGCGCGCTTCGTAGCTTGCCGGTTGCGGGTCGGCCACCGGCCAGCTCAATTCACCGCAAGCCGTTGCGTAGCTGCCGGCAAAGCGCGCGCGGCCGGCGTCGAATTCGGCCTTCAGCGCGGTGCGCCAGTCGGCGCAGGGCCCGGCTGCCAAGGGCACGCTGCGGTCGACCAGCGTGCCGGCCAGCGCCGGGTCGGCCTGGATGCGCGCCACGCCGGCGGCGGCGTCGGGCGTGAAGGTGTAGACCGTCGAACGGAAGTTGAACAGCAGCGCTGCAGGGCGCACGTTGTAGGGCCGCAGCGGCTCGCCGTCGAAATCACCGGGCGGGGTGTCGGGCACCGCGAAGGCGCTGCTGTCCAGCACGATGTCACCGCGGATCTCGCGCACGCCCAGCTGCTGGATGCGCCGCAGCAGCAGCCACACGCGTTCGATGACCAGCTTGGGGTCGCCGCTGCCCTTGATGAAGACGCTGCCCTCGAGCACGCCGTTCACCACCGGGCCGCTCAGCCACACCGGCGTGGCAAAGGTGTAGGCCGGCCCCAGGCGGTCCAGCGCGGCGGCGGTGGTCACCAGCTTGGTCAATGAAGCCGGGTTGACCGGCCTGTTTTCTTGCCATTGCAAGACGCGGCGGTTGCTGCTGGCGTCTTCCACCACCACGCTCAGCGCGTCGGTCGGCACGCCAGCGCGCTTCAGCGCCGCCAGGGTTTCGGGCGGCAGGCCGGGCCCTGCAAAACCCGGCACCGTCCAGACCATGGTGGCCACGCTCAGCGCCCACGCTGCACCGGCACCCCGGCATGGCCTCCACCCCGCTGCTCCAACCCGTTCCGCCACCCGCCACCCCTGTTGCCCTGCCCCTGCTGACGATGATGTCACGGCATAAACTGCCGGCCATGCAACCGTCCACCGGGCCCGCCCGCGCCTTGAGCCCCTTGAGCCCCTTGAACGCCGTGAAGCTGCTGGCCCTGGACACCTCCACCGAGCGCCTGGCGCTGGCCTTGCACGCCCCTGGTGGCCCGCACACCCTGCTGGCCGAAGGCGGCGCGCAAGCCTCGGCGACGCTGCTGCCCCAGGTGCACGTGCTGCTGGCCCGTGCGGGCCTGCAAATGACCGATCTGGACGCCATCGCCTTCGGCCAGGGTCCCGGGGCCTTCACGGGCCTGCGCACGGCTTGCGCAGTGGCCCAGGGGCTGGCTTTCGGCCTGGGCAAACCGGTGCTGGCCATCGACAGCCTGTTGATCGTGGCCGAAGACGCGCGGCTGCAGCACTTTGCCGATGCCGCCACGCTGGACATCGCTGTGGCCCTGGACGCGCGCATGAGCGAGGCCTACGCCGGCCGCTACCGCTGGGCGAACGGGGCCTGGCACACGCTGCAGCCGGCCGGGCTGTACGCCTTGCCGGCCTTGCCCCGGCTGTGGGCCGACAGCGGCCTGCAGGCCCTGGCCGGCTCGGCACTGGCCGCTTTTGCCGACCGCGTGCCGTGGCCGACGGGCGCGTTGCAGCTGCCGCTGGAACATGACCGCGCCCGCGCGCTGCTGAGCCTGGCCGTGCAGGCCGCGCAGGCCGGCGCGGGTGTCGAAGCCGCGCTGGCCCTGCCGCTGTACCTGCGCGACAAGGTGGCGCAAACCACGCAGGAGCGCGACGCCGTGCGGGCCGCAGCTGCGGCTGTGGCCGCCACAGCGTGAACGCGCACCTGCAGCCCGGTCAGCCCGGGCAGGCCGGGCAGGCCCAGCAACCCCGGCTGACCCGCCGGGCGATGACCGTGCGCGACCTGGACGCCGTGATGACCGCCGAGAGCGGTGCCTACAGCCACCCCTGGACGCGCGGCAATTTTGTCGATTCGCTGGCGGCGGGCTACCTGGCCGAAGTGGTGGCCGGCGACGCCGTGGGGCTGGTGGCCTACTTCGTGGCGCTGCGCGGCGTGGACGAATTGCACTTGTTGAACATCACCGTGGCCGCACCCTGGCAAGGGCAGGGCCACGGCAGCGCGCTGCTGCGTGCCGTGCAGGGCCATGCCGCCGCGCTGGGCCTGGGTTCCTTGTGGCTGGAGGTGCGGCACAGCAATGCGCGCGCGCGGGCGCTGTACCGGCGGCGCGGGTTTTCCGAAGTCGGCCTGCGCAAGGGCTACTACCCGGCAGCGGTGCAGCGCGAAGACGCCGTCGTGATGAGCCTGCCGATCGCGCTGTCGCCACCCGGGGGCGTGCATGGCCTGGACTGACCGCCAACAGGCCCTGCTGGACGCGATGGGGCTGCGCGTGTGGGCACCGCCGGCGCTGGACGAGGCCGTGGCGGCGGCGCTGTCCGACCCTGAAACGGCAGCGACTGAAACCGCCCCCGCACCCGCATCCCAGCCGGTAACCAGGCTGGTGGCCGCAGCCCCGGCAGCCGGCGTTGCGACTGCCATTCCCGCAGCCGCCCTGGTGGCGCGCACGCGCGGCGACATCGCTGCGCTGGACTGGCCGGCGCTGCGCGCTGCGGTGGCCGCCTGCACCGCCTGCGGGCTGTGTGCCAGCCGCAGCCAGACCGTGTTCGGCGTGGGCCATCCGCAAGCCCGGTGGCTGGTGGTGGGCGAGGCCCCGGGCGAAGAGGAAGACGTGCAGGGCGAGCCTTTTGTCGGCGCATCGGGCCAGTTGCTCGACCGCATGCTGGCCGCGCTGCAGCTCACCCGCAGCAGTGAGGACAGCGAAGGTGGCGTGCCGCCGTCGCAGCGCGTCTACATCGCCAACACGCTGAAGTGCCGGCCGCCGCGCAACCGCAACCCCAGCGCCGCAGAAATGGCGCAGTGCGAACCCTACCTGGTGCGGCAGATCGAACTGCTGCAGCCGCGCGTCATCCTGGCGATGGGCAAGTTCGCCGTGCAGGCCCTGCTGCGCAGCGACGAGCCGATCGGCAAACTGCGCGGCCGCGTGCACCGCTACCAGGGCGTGCCCCTGGTGGTGACCTACCACCCGGCCTACCTGCTGCGCAGCCCGCAAGACAAGGCCAAGGCCTGGGAAGACCTGTGCCTGGCCGCCGCGGTGGCTGAAGAAACCACCACGCAGGCCTGATTCACTTCGTCGGCTTCCTGGGTCGCGTCCAGCCGGCCAGGCTGACTTGCTTGGCGCGGGCCACCGTCAACTGACCGGCCGGTGCGTTCTTGGCCAGTGTGCTGCCGCCGCCAATGGTGGCCCCGTCGCCCACGGTGATGGGCGCAATCAGCACGCAGTTGCTGCCCACGTGCACGTCGTTGCCGATGGTGGTGCGGTGCTTGTTGGCACCGTCGTAATTGGCGGTGATGCTGCCGGCGCCGAAGTTCACCCGCTCGCCCACCGTGGCGTCGCCCAGGTAGGCCAGGTGGTTGGCTTTGGCACCCTTGGCCAGGGTGCTGTTCTTCACTTCGACGAAGTTGCCGATGTGGACGTCTTCGCCCAGCACCGCGCCGGGCCGCAGGCGGGCGTACGGGCCGATCAGGGCCCCCGCGCCGACGCGAGCACCTTCGATGTGGCTGAACGGGTGGACGACCGCGCCGGCTGCAATTTGCGCATCGCGAATGACGCAGTTCGCGCCCACGCGCACGCCGTCGCCCAACTGCACCTCGCCCTCGAAAATGCAGTTGACGTCGATCTCGACCTCGCTGCCGCAGACCAGCTTGCCGCGCACATCCAGCCGCGCCGGGTCGGCCAGGCGCACGCCGGCTTCCATCAGCGCTTCGGCTTGCAGCCTTTGAAAGCGGCGCTCCAGGTCGGCCAGTTGGACCGGGCTGTTGACGCCGAGCACCTCGGTCTCGCTGGCGGCCGATGCGGTGACCACCGCCACACCGTCGGCCACGGCCAGGGCCACGATGTCGGTCAGGTAGAACTCCTGCTGCGCGTTGTCGTCCTTCAGCGCCATCACCCAGCGCTTCAGCAGTGCGGTGGGCGCGGCCATGATGCCGGTGTAGACCTCGCGGATGGCCCGTTGCTCGGTGCTGGCGTCCTTGTGTTCGACGATGGCCCGCACCCCGTCACCGTCGCGCACGATGCGGCCGTAGCCGGTGGCGTCGGCCAGCGTCACGGTCAACAGCGCCAGCTTGTCGCCGCCGCAGGCCTGCACCAGCGCCGCTGCCGTGTCGGCGCGGATCAGCGGCACGTCGCCGTTCAGGATCAGCGTGGTGCTGCGCACCCCGTTCGCCCCGTTTGCTTCGTCCAGCAGCAGCGGCACGGCCTGCTGCACCGCGTGGCCGGTGCCGCGCTGCGGCATCTGGCGCGCGAACTGCGCACCGCTGGCTGCAACTGCCGCTTCCACCGCTTCAGCACCATGGCCGGTGATGACCACGGTGCGCGCTGCACCCAGCGCGGCGCTGGCGTTCAGAACATGCTGCAATAGGCTGGTGCCTGCCAGGCGGTGCAGCACCTTGGGCAAAGCCGACTTCATGCGGGTGCCTTTGCCCGCAGCCATGATCACGACGTTGAGTGCCATGCGACCGTCTCGTTGGAAAACCTGGATTATCGGCATGCTGCAGGTGCTGTCGGTGGCGCTGACGATGGCCTTGCTGACAGGCTGCAACAGCATCCCGCTGGCCTACAACAACGGCGCGCAATTGGCCTGGTGGTGGGTGGACGGCTACTTCGACTTCAACCGCGACCAGGCACCCGCCGTGAAGCAGGGGCTGGACAAGTTGTTCGACTGGCACCGCAGCACCCAGATTGCGCTGTACCTGCCGCTGTTGGGCAGCGCGCAAGCGCAGGTCACCGAAGCCATCACCCCCGCTGTCGCCTGCCGCTGGCAAGACCAGGTGCGCGACTTGCTGGAGCCGACGCTGGACCGCGGCCTGAACAGCGCCGCCGATGTGCTGCCCAGCCTGGGCGAGCCGCAGTTCAAGCACCTGGAGACGCGCTACGCCAAAGTGCTGACCGAGATGCGCGACGACTTCCTGCAGCCCGACCTGGCTGAACGCCACCAGCAGTCGGTGAAGCGCGCGCTGGAGCGGGCTGAACGCTTGTACGGCCGGCTGGACGAGCCGCAGCGGCGCGTGGTCAATGCCGGTGTGGCGGCTTCGCCCTTCAACCCCGAGATGTGGTGGCAGGAACGCCAGCGCCGCCAGCGCGACACCGTGCAAACGCTGCGCCGCCTGGCCGCCGCCAAGGCCGACCGCGACCAGCGCCTGGCTGCCTTGCGCACGCTGGTGGCCCGCATCGAACGCTCGCCTGACCCGGCCTACCGTGCCTACCAGATCAAGCTGGTCGATTACAACTGCGCCTTTGCCGCGCAGCTGCACAACGCCACCACGCCGGCGCAGCGCAAGCAGGCGCGTGAGACCTTGAAGGATTGGGAGACGGATTTGCGCCAGCTGATGGGCCGCGAGTGAGGGCCCCCGAGCCCAGGCCCTCACGTTGACAGTGTCCGCAGCGCGGTTCGATACTGGCCAGCCCATCGTTGAAAAAGGGAGGCAGGAATGATCAGCACCACAGTCGTCATCGACCCGGGCCACGGCGGCAACTCCGAGCTGAACGGCTCGTCGTGGAACAACGCGATCAGCTTCAGCGGCGTCAAGGAAAAGTTCATCACGCTGCAGTTCGGCTTGCTGATCCGCGACGCGCTGGTCGCGCTGAACAGCCAGGATCTGAAGCTCAAAGTCGTGATGACGCGTGATACCGACGTGAATCTCGGCCTGACCGAACGGGCCAACGTCGCGAAGGCCAACAAGGCCAGCCGTTTCCTGAGCATCCACTGCAACGGGTTCAACCGGCAAACACGCGGCATCGAGACGCTGATCCGTGGTGCCGCCGATGGCAACGTCAACATCAGCGAAGACCGGGCTTTTGCGACGCGGGTGCAGAAGGCCGTGTTCGACACGGTCCTGAAGTTCGACCCGGCGACCAAGGACCGCGGCGTCAAGGAGCAGAAGCTCGGTGTCCTCAACGACGCTGCGCTCGGCAACACGGCGCAGAACCACCCCTGTCGCGCCTGCCTGGTCGAAATCGAGTTCATCGATGTCGAGGCGGTCGACAAGTTGCTGGTGACGAACCCGAACGCCCAGGTGGTGCGGGCTGCCATCGCTTCGGCGGTGGCCCGGGCGATCATCGACGACATCAAGGCCGGATGACATCCACGGCGATGAAGTTCTGCGGCCCGGCGCTGGTCGGCATGTCGATTGCCGGCCTGTCGCTGGTCCTCGCGGCCTGTGACGTGCAGCGGGCACCGCCGCCGCCGCTCGCAGCGCCCTACAAGCCGGCCTTCGTTTCGGCGGCCCAGGCGGCTGCGGTCAACCCGGCCGGCACCGTGGCTGCGGCTTACGCCCAGGCGGCCTCGGCGCCGACGCTGAACGCGGCCGTCGAAGCCTGGAAGGCTTTCCTCGTGCGCTACCCGCCCGACGGTGAAACCGAAGACGCGGCGCAAAAGCGCTATGCCGATGCTGCGCGCTGGGAGTTGATGCGCGTCTACTACCTGGCTGGCAAGACCGCTGAGGGCGACGCGCTGCTCGACGCCGCAGACCCGCTCGGGCTGCGTTAGCCGGGCCACGCCCGCGCCGCCGGCCGGCGGCACAGCCCCATCGAGCCGTCTGCCGGTGCAGCCGGCCCGCGTTGTCTCAGCGGAACACGCCCCGCAAGGTCATCAGCCTGGCGTAGCCGCCAAAAAGAAGCAGCAAAACAGCGATGACCGCGCTCGTGATCGCCATTTCCGGGCCCATCACGGTGCCGCCGTGGGTCAGCACATAGGTGTAGAAAAGGCTGACGAGAAAGGCCGCCAGCGACAGCATGAAGATCGGCCAGGCCTGTCTTCTGCGCAACAGCAAGAGGACCGACGCCCCGAAAGCCGTGAACACGCCGACCGCCCACACCAGCGTCATCCAGCCCGGCATCTGCTGGTAGTGGGCGATCTGATCCGGCGTCATGCCGGCACTGGCCTGGTACCGGGCACCCTGAGCCATGCTCATCACGAAGTCGAACACCCCGATGGCATTGAACAGCACCGCCACCCAGCCGGTCAGGATGGTGTGCCACGGTGCCTTTGCCGGAGTGTTTGCGTTTGCGTTTGCGTTTGCGTTTGCATTTGCGGGTCCGTTTGTCATCGCAAGCTCCCGTCAGTGAACCGCCGCCTTCAGAACTTGTAGCGTGCCTCGAAGTAGTACTGCCGCCCGCTCGAATCGAGCTTTTGCTGTTCTTCTTCGCTGTAGCGGTAGGTGGCGCGTACCGGGTTCAGCAGGTTGGTGGCGCTGAACGACAACTGCAGGCCTTTGACGACTTCGTAATTGGCCGAGAAGGCGACGTTCGAAACCGCACCGGCAATGGTCGGCGCCGCCGGCATCGTCACACCATTGATCACGCTGAGGCCCTGGCTGTTGGCGGTGGGTGAGGGTGCCGTGCTGCTGTTGATGTATTCGCTGCGGTAGTTGTAGACCAGGCGGGCGCTGAAGGTGTCGTTCTCGAAGTACAGGCCCAGGTTGCCGGCGTTCTTCGACGCGCCGATCATCGGCCGCCCGTCGTCGACCTTGGTGTCGGCGCGGCTCAGGTTGGCCTGCACGCCGAAGCCCCAGGCGATGGGTTGTTCGTAGGCCACTTCCACGCCCTTGATGTGCGCGCCCTGCTGCGAGGTGGTGTTGATGAAGTAGGTCTTGGTGACGTTGTCCACCGGATCGACCAGGTCCACGCTGACGTCCTGCTTGATCGCGCCGGTCTTGGCGTAGCCCTTGATCTTCGAGTCGAACAGGCTCACCGAGACCAGCGAACGGCGCGCGAAGTACCAGGCCACCGACAAGTCGAAGTTGGTCGATGTCATCGGCTTCAACGTGGGGTTGGGCCCGTTCACCGTGCAGCCGGTCACCGTGCACGCCTGCCCGGTGTAGCCCAGGCCGTAGATGTTGTAGTTCTGCCGGCCGATGGTTTCGCTGGCCCCGAAACGGCCCACCACCTGCGGCGTGATTTCCAGGCGCAGGTTCAGGCTGGGCAGCAGGTTGTTGAAGGTGCGGTCGGAAGGCGCCTTGTAGTAGTTGGTGCCCGAGGTGGGGCTCCAGGCTGCGCCGCCGGCGTAAGAGCTGCCGTCACCGCTGGTGTTGATGACGTTCGGGAAAGCCGCACAAGGCACCACCGGGTCGCCGGGTTTGATCTTCGGGCAGATGGTCGCGGCCACCGGCGTGGCGATCAGCGCGTTGACTTCGGTGCGCACGAAACGCAGGCCGACGTTGCCCGACCACCGGCCGTTGTCGCCTGCCAGGCTTTGCATGAAGTAGACGGCGGTCTGCCGTTCACGCAATTCGATCTCGCCGGCCACGCGGCGTTCGAATTCAGGCGTGGTGGCCTTGTACTGGCTTTGCAGGAAGGGGTCGAGCACCTCGCGCGGGAAGTAGAAGCTGCCGTAATCGGCGCTGAGGGTGCCCAGGCCGCTGCCGAAGTTGCCTGGGTAGTAGGCGACCTGGTCAACCGGCGGCGCGGCCACCGTTGTGGACGCAAAGCTGACCGCCGTGCGGTACAGGTTGCGGTGGTGGTCGGCGTGGCGCAAGCCGGCGTCCAGCGTGGTGAAGATGCCGCGGTCCAGCTGGTAGCTGGCGTCCAGCGCCAGGCTGCTTTCGCGGTCCACCGTCTTGTAGCTGCCGATGCCGCGGCCGATCAGCGCATAGCCGCTGCCGTCGGCGGCCCGGGTGGGTGTGTTGGTGGCCACGCCGTAGTACTTCAGGTCGGGCACGCCAGTCGGGCCGTTCAGGCTGTAGGACGTGCCGGTGCCGTAGCGCGCGTAGGTCACGGTCTGGTCGAGGTTGGTCGAACCCACGCCGCGGGTGGTGCTGAGCAGGCCCTTCACCGTCAGGTCATTGCTGACCTTGTAGGTGCCGTCGAGGTCCAGGAAGCCGCTGGTGGCCTTGGCACCCGTGCGCAGCGAGGCTTCCGAATTGCCGATGTATTGCGGCGTGCTGCCGGTGGGGAAGAGGATGTCGGCGCTCTTCAGGATGCGCAGCGTGTCGCCGTAAATGGTGGTCTCGTTGATGATCACCGGGTTCTTGATCTGCGCGTACACACGCACGCCGTTCGACGCGGTGAAGGGCGCACCGGTGCCAGTGGTGTTGGCCGAACCGTTCAACATGTTGAACATCGCACCGGCATTCAGGCGGCCGTAGTTGTCGGCATTCATCTCGGAATAAAAGCCGGTCAGGCCCAGGTCCAGCCCGGCCATCGGGCGGAACTGCAAGGCCAGCATGCCGCCCTTGCGGTCGCGCACGCCTTCGACGAATTCAGAGCTCATGCTGCCCGGCAGGCGCACGCCGTTCAGGTCGGCCGCCTTGTAGCCGGTGCCGGCCAGTGAGGCGTCGGTGATGCCCAGCATGGTGCTGGTGTTGATGACGTCCCAGCCGCTGCCACCGGCATAGGCAAAACGCGACACGCTGTCGCGGCGGATGTAGCGCTTCTCGGCGAAAACCTGGCCGATGACGCCCAGCGTCTTGTCCTCGGTGCGCCAGTTGAAGCTGGCGTTCAGCTGCGGGCTGGTCTTGCCCGGCAGGTCGGCATAGACGCCGCCCAGGCTGATGACACCCCCCAGCGTGGTCGGCTCGTCCAGCGGCTTGCGCGTGGTGACGTTGACGGTGCCGGCCAGGCCACCGTCAAGGATGTTGGCCTGCGAGGTCTTGTAGACGGTGGCGCTGTTCAGCACCGACGACGGCATCAGGCTCAGGCTGGTGCTGCGGCTGCTGCTGAGCTGGTCGCTGACGTACCAGTCGCCGCCACTGACGGTGTGGCCGTTGAAGAGGATCAGCGACATGTCGGGGTTGGTGCCGCGCATCGAAACTTTTTCGGCCTCGTCGTAGTCGGTGCGCACCGCCACGCCCACCACGCGCTGCAGCGAATCGGCCAGATTCTTGTCGGGCATCTTGCCGACATCCAGCGCGGTGATGGCGTCGACGTTGGCGCTGGCATTGCGCTTGATGTTCAGCGCCGATTCCAGCGAGGCCCGGATGCCGGTGACGGTGATCACGGTCGGCTCTGCAGCGGCCGGGGTGGGCTTCGGCGCGCTGGCCGCGGCAGCCGGTGCAGCGGCGGTTTGCGCCTGAGCTTGGGCCAGCGTGCTGCCCAGCAGCAGGCTCAACGCGGCGGCGCGCGCAACGGGGGTGGGTTGGAAAGCCATCGGGTTGGAACTCCTCAAAGCCGGGTCATGGGTTCATAACAGGGACGTTGTGGCGTTCAGCACACCACCCAGGTTGCGGGCCGTGCCATACCGCGATCGCGCATGGGCGCGGCGGGCAACTCTGTATCTGAGTGTAGGGGGCGTGTGACGCGGTGTTGCTGGGGGCTTACGCCATACGGCCGTCGCGTCGGCAGGCCAACGCGTCCAAGACGAAGCCCGGTTGCCCACAAGCCGCCATCGAAGTCGAACTCAAGGCCTGGCGCGCCGCCACCGCCAAGGCCGCCAAACCGCTGGTCGATAGCGCGGTGGCCAGCTTCGCGGCGCATACCGCGTTCATCACGGCCACGCTGGACCTGCTGAAAGACGTGGCCGACCACTCCAACCTGACGCTCGACCCCGAAGTGGTGACCTTCCACTTGATGTCGGCGGCCCTGTTCAAGCAGCCCATGCTGGTCGAAGCGCTGGGCAAGCTGCGCGGCATGGGCAATGCGGTGCTGCGCAGCGGCAACATGAGCGCCGTCGCCCGTTGCCGCCGGCAACGCGTAGGGTCGAGAATCGGCCGCCATGGACACTTCAACATGTGCAGTGCTCGTCATCGGTGCCACGGGAGCTTTAGGGCGTCCCGTGGTGCGGCAGTTGCGGGCATACGGCCTGCCAGTGCGCGCGGCCTGCCGCCACCCCGAACAGGCCGCCGACCTGGCCCGCCTGGGCGCCGAGACCGTGGCCTGCGACCTGACCGACAGCGCTTCGCTGGCCGCGGCCTGCAGCGGGGCGCAGCGGGTGCTGGTGGCTGCGCACGGCCTGCTGGGCCGGGGCCGCTGGCGGTCCGAGGCGGTGGATGATGCGGGCCACCGCGCACTCTTCGCGGCCGCGCGTGCGGCGGGTGTCCAGCGCCTGGTCTACTCCTCGGCCTATGGTGCCGCGCCCGACCACCCCATCGACTTCTTCCGCACCAAGCACGCCGCCGAGCAGGCGCTGGCGGCCAGCGGGTTGGACCACGTGGTGCTGCGCCCCACGGCCTTCATGGAACACCACGCGCACAACTTCAACGGCAAGGGATTGCTCGAAAAGGGCAAGGTTCAGCTGATCGGCCCCGGGACCAAACCGCGCAACTTCATCTGCGCCGAGGACCTTGCCGCTTTCGCGGTCCGCGCCCTGCTGGACGACCCGCCGCTATCGCGCCGCCTGGATATCGGTGGCCCGGGCCACTACAGCAATGTTGACGTAGCGGCGCTGTACGCCCGCGCGGCCGGGCTGCCCCTGCGCGTGTCGCACCTGCCAGCGCGCGTGGCCGGTGCGCTGGCGGTGCTGGCGCGGCCCGTGCATCCGGGCCTGGCGCGGGTGATGCGCTTGATGAGTCTGCCCGACGACGCTTTCAGCGAGTGCTACGACGGCGCTGACGATGTGCAGCGCAAGTGGGGCCTGCCGCTGCGCACGTTGGAAGACTTCGTCCAGCAGCAGGTGCAACTGGCGCAGCAGGCGCGAGCGGTCTAGGTCGGCTGGCCCTGCGGTGCCGGCCGGGCAACGGCGCGCAGCCGCCTCGCAGCCGCCCGTGCCGCCCAGGCCATGACACCGGCAGCCAGCAGCAGCGGCGCCGTGGCGGGTTCGGGCACGGGCGTGAGCAGGCCGTTGAATTCGGCGTAGCCCACGCCCGGCAGCGGCGGGCCGAACAGTTGCACCAGCGAGCCACCCAGGCCGCTGTAGCCGGCATAGAGTCCCGTGCCTCCTGTCACCGTGTAGCCGATGCCGATGAGCCCGCCGGACACGTCGGGTGAGCCGGTGGTGCCCACGCCGAACAGGCTGTCTGCACCGCGCGTGAAGGTGAAGGCCGTTACCGTGCCGGCTGCGGCCAGTGCCCCGCCGGCCTGTGGCGTGAGGCGCACCGCGAACTGCGATTCGAAGGTCCAGCCGCTCTGGCCGTTCAGGGTGTAGGCCGTGGTGCCGGGCAGGATGGCCAGGCTGTAGAAACTTTCGCCTGCCTGCAGGTCGCTCGGGGGCACGACCAGCGGGCCCAGGGCGACGGCGCCGCTTCCGCTGAAGGCCACAGTCTGGGCCAGTGCCGCCGTGCTGGCCGCGCCCAGCAGCGCGCCGGTGAGAACCACTTGGCAGGCCGCTTGACGGACGCGACAAACCCGCTGTTGACGGGTGGGCAGGCAGCTTCATGGTCTTGTTCCTCCTGTGTGGCAAGCCATGGCCCAGTGTGCGCGGCCCGGCCACGGCCTGTCGACGCCCGGCGGCTGAAAGAAGCTGAAAGTGCTAGTGGGGTGTGGCGGGCGCTGCAGGTGTGGTGGGTGTGGTGGATGAAGCCGGCACGCTGATGGTCTGCACCGCCTCGGACAGGCTCCACGCATGCCCGCGCGCCCAGGCACCTTCGAAGGCCGGCTCGGGCGAGCGCTCGCGCAGGGCCTGCAGCGCGACGGCAGCGGCCAGCGCGTCGGCGTCGGGCGGCAGCGGCAGCACCGGCCCGCGTTGCACCGCTGCGGCGGCGTAAAGACTGGCCGCCAGTGCATCGTCGCCCCGAGCGGTAGCAGCACGGCCCGCCTGGGTCAACAAGGCATTCACGATGCCGCTGCGGCCCTGACGCAGGTGCAGCAACGCGCTCTCCTGCAGCATGTCGCAGCAGCGGCTCCAGCGGCCCGCTGCCGCTTCCACGCGGGCCCACTGCTGCAGCCCGCTGGCGATGCGAAAACCGTCGCCGTCTTCGCGCGACAGTTGCACTGCTGACCGCGCATGCTCGCGCGCTGCGTCCAGGCGGCCCTGGCGCAACGCGACGATGCTGAGGTAGTGGTCGGCAATCACCGTGCCCCAGCTGTCGCCCAGTGCCGCGAAGCGGGCGCGGCCTTCCTGCAGGTGGGTCGTGGCGGTGTCTTCCTGGCCGGGCCGCAGTGCGTACGGAATGCCCAGGTAGGACGCGGCCAGCGCCATGCCCCAGTCGTCACCCAGGGTTTCAAAGAGCGCGCTGCACGCCCGCAGGCCGGGCACGGCCGCATCGCTGTCGCGCGCCTGCAAGGGCACGGCGTGTTGAAACTGGGCCCAGGCCAGCGTGTGCGCGTCGCCGGCCGCGCGGGCCAGCGCAACGGCCCGCTCGCCGTGGGCCACGGCCGCCGGCATGTCGAAGAGGTACAGCGCCAGCCGCGCCGCACCCAGCTCGGCGCGAGCGCGCAGGGCGGGATCCCGGCCATCGTCGGGCAGGGCCAGCGCGGCACGCTGGGCCTGTCGCCCTTCCTGCTGCCGGCCGCTGAAGTACCACCACCAGGACAGGGCGGCGGCCAGACGCAGGGCGCTGCGGTTGTCTGGCCTGCCTGTCAGCGCCAGTTGCAGGGCGGCATGCAAATTCGGCGCTTCGGGTGCCAGGCGCAGCGCAGCCTGCCTGCGCTGCGGGCCGCACCACAGGGGCTCGATGGCCTCGGCCAGGGCCAAGGCCTGATGGAGCTGCCGTTGGCGCACGGCGCAGGGGTCGTCACGGGCCTGCAGGCGCTCCAGCGCGAATTCGCGCACCGGTTGCAGCAGGCGGTAGCGTGTTTCGCCGGCCTCGTCGTCGTCGCGCAGCAGCAGGCTGGCGGCGATCAGGTTCTGCAGCCTCTGGCGTGTGGCGGCGGTGTCACCGTCGCCGGCCACCTGCACGGCGGCCTCCAGGCTGCAGCCACCGTCGAACACGGCCAGCCGACAGGCCAGGGTGTGTGCCGTGGACGGCAGCAGCGCGAAGCTCCAGTCCAGGGTGTCGCGCAGGCTGCGCTGGTGCGGCGCGAGTGCCGGCCCGCCGCCGGCCAGCAGCGGCAGCGGCTGGTCCAGCCGCGCCAGCAGCGCGCGAGCCGACAGCACCGGCAGCCACGCGGTCGCCAGTTCCAGCGCCAGCGGCAGGTCGTCCAGCCTGTTGCAGATCTCGATGCTGGCAGCGCGTTCGGCGGGGTCGTCGGCCGGGTTGCAGCCGGCGGCGCGGGCGCGCAGCAGGAACAACTGCACCGCCGGCGCTTGCGTCGCCACCCCGGGTGGCGCATCGGCCGCGGGCAGCCCCAGGGGCGGCACGGTCAGCCGCGCTTCGCCCGGCAACTGCGCAGGGCTGCGGCTGGTCAACAGCAGTTGCAGACCCGGTGCGGCCTGCAGCCAGGGCGCTAGCAGTTCGGCCAGCGCCGGCCCGTTGGCCAGTTGTTCGACGTTGTCCAGCAGCAGCAGCAAGCACCCGCCAGGTGGCAGCGTCCGCAGGTGCTGCAGCATCACCATTGCGGGTGGCACAGGGCCCACCGCTTGCAAGCCCAGCGCGCGCTACGGCTTCAGGTATGGCAGTCGCCTCGCGCAACGTGGCCAGCGCCACGCGGGGTGTGTCTGCTACCGGGCCTGCGGCGGCCGTGCGCTGGGCCGCAACGGCGTCCAGAATAGCCGTGGCCAGGCGCGTCTTGCCGACGCCACCCGGGCCGTGCACCGTCAGCACGCGCAACGCCGGATCGGCCAGCTGGCTGGCCGCTGTGGCCACCAGGGACTGGCGCCCGATCAGCACGTCAGCGGATCCCACGGCGCTGCTGTCCGGTGCCAGCACCCACCGGTAGCCCCGGCTGCGCACGGTGACGATGGCCCCGGCGCCCAGCAGTCTGCGCAGCGCTCCGACGTGGACTTCAAGGTTGTTTTCCTCGACCACCCGGCCGGGCCAGACGGTACGGATCAATTCATCGCGCGGCACCGTTTCGTCGCGTCGGTCGAACAGGGCCAGCAGCAGATCCAGGCAGCGCCCACCCAACGGCAAGGGGCGGCCGTCATCGAAGACGCGCCGGGTCAGTCGCTCCACGCGCACGCGGCCAGCGCACAGGCCGAGCACCGAAGCCACTGGGCTGCCGTCGGCCATCTCGGCGGTTCTTCAGCCGGGATCTCAGCGCGGCAGCACCACGTCCACCGTGCGCGGGTTGATGCCCAGCTTGGGGAAGTCGGTCAGCGCGGCTTCGAACATCGCGCCCAGGGTGCCGGCGCTGGCCGTTGACGAACCTTCGCTGACAGCGCGGGCTTCGAACAGCGGCTTGCCGCTGCTGCGGTCGCGTATCAGCAGCGCCACCTGGTGTTCGTAGCGGTCGCTGCGCACGCTACCGAAGCGCGGCCCGAAGCCGATGCCACCGCCCCAGCGCGGCGACATCCACGGGCCATAGCGCGAAACGCCAAAGCCGCCAAAACCACCGCGCCACCACATCGGGTCGTCCCACAGCTGCATCTCGACACCGCTTTCGCGGGCGCCCAGTTGCACGTAGACATCGGGCTCGGTGCCGGCCGCCACGGG
>JANMZP010000279.1:0-8722 GCA_031383435.1 Betaproteobacteria bacterium
CCACTGGACCGCATTCCGGCCGGCGCGCCCGAAGCCCTGGAAGAAAGCGCCGAGGACGACCCGGCCACCGGTTCGACCGCAGTCGGTCAGTAAAGACAGCGCCAAGCTTCGATGCTTGCCAGAGCCGCGGTCGGTCAGCCGCTGGCTGGTGCTGCAGGGATGGCAGTACATAGGTCAACCGACCCGCCCTGGCGCAGCATCAATTGTGTACGATGTATATTATGTTAACTAATAAAGAGCTGGCGAATCGCCTGATGTGATCCGGATGTCTCAAGCTGGGTCACGCAGCTAACCGCCCCCCCGTTCGTAGCGCCCGGCCGCCGCCAGCAAGCGCTGCTTCACGCGCTCAGCCAAGTCCAGGGGCGCGAGCACCTGCACCTGGTCACCTTGTCGCAGCACGTCCATCACCAGTTCGGTTTCGTCGACGTATGGCAGGCGCATCTCGAATTGCCCGTCGTCCAGCCAGCGGCCTTCCTGCAGCGGGTGCCATTCCTCGCGGCTGGCCCATTGCGCGGCCTGGCGGTCGAACAGCAGCACCGCCCAGCGTTGCTGGCCGCCGGCGTAGATGCCGTAGCCGCTGTCCATTTCGGCTTCGACATCGGCCATGGCCACCTCCAGCGCGGGCGTGTCCAACAGGCTGGCCTCTTCGATGGCGTCCAGCGCGAAACGGCGCAAGGCGTTCGCGCGGTGGCACCAGGCATCCAGGTACCAGGTGTTGCGGTAGTGCACCAGGCGCTGCGGTGAGACGTCGCGCTCGCTGGTTTCGCCACGGCCGCGCGTCAGGTAGCGCAAGTGCAGGCGGCGGCGGTTCAGCAGCGCGGCGCTGACGCGCTCGAAGAAGCGGTTGGGCACGGGCCGCCGCAGCGCGCTGACGATGCGCACGCGTTGCATCAGCCGGTCAGCAGCCTCCCTGCCCTCGCCGCTGCCCAGCAGGTGCTGGATGCGGTCCAGCAGCGGCTGCAAATGCCGCGCGAGCAGGCCCCCGCTGTCCAGACCGGCCAAAAGCTGCTGCGCCATCAGCAGCGAATACAGCTCGCTCTCGTCGAACCACAAACCGGGTAGCTGGTGCTTGGCACCCGCGTAGGCCGCGCCGAAGCGGTAGCCGTTCAGCGCGGCGTCGTAGGTGATGGGCGCGCCGAGGCGGCTGCGCAGGTACTCCAGATCGCGCTTCAGCGTGGCCGGCGAGATTTCCAGATCGGCCAGCAAGTCGCGCAGGCTGACGTGCCCGCGGGCGCGGATCAGGGCTTCGATGCGGTACAGGCGTGCGGTGTTGTTGGCCACGGGATGGTGGATGGGAAGGCGCTTCTACACTCAGCGCGATGCATGCATTTGACGTGGTGATCATCGGTGCCGGCGCAGCCGGCCTTTTTTGTGCGGGGGTTGCCGGCCAGCGGGGCCTGAAGGTGCTGCTGCTGGACCACAGCGCGAAGGTGGCCGAGAAGATCCGCATTTCTGGCGGTGGCCGGGCCAACTTCACCAACCGGGACATGGATGTGCGCCAGCCGCACAAGCATTTTGTCAGCGAGAACCCCAACTTCTGCCGCTCGGCCTTGTCGCGTTACACGCCAGCCGATTTTGTGGCGCTGGTTCAAGCGCATGGCATCGATTTCCACGAGAAGCACAAAGGACAGCTCTTCTGCGACCGCTCAGCCGAAGACCTGATCCAGATGCTGGTCGCAGAGTGCGAGGCCGGTGGCGTGCAGCGCTGGCAGCCCTGCGCTGTCCACGCACTGCGGCTGCTGGGCGATGGACCGTATGAACTCGACACCGATCAGGGCCCGGTCAAGAGCCGCAGCGTGGTGGTCGCCACGGGCGGCCTGTCGATCCCGAAGATCGGTGCCAGCGACTTCGGTTACCGCATCGCGCGGCAGTTTGGCCTGCGGCTGGTGACGCAGCGCCCGGGACTGGTCCCGCTGACGTTCGATGGTGCCGCGTGGGCACCCTTTGTGCCGCTGGCCGGCCTGTCGCTGCCGGTGCAGATCGAGACCGGCGAGAAGAAGGGCAGCACCCGTTTCCTGGAAGACCTGCTGTTCACCCACCGCGGGCTTTCCGGCCCGGCGGTGTTGCAGATCTCCAGCTACTGGGCGGCGGGTGCACCGTTGCACATCAACCTGGCCCCCGATGTGAACATGCCGAAAGCCCTGGCCGAGGCCAAGGCCTGTTCGCGCAAGTTGATTGCCAACGAACTGGCCGGCTGGGTTCCCAGCCGCCTGGCCGACGCCTGGGCGCAGCAGGACGCCGAGTGGCAGCGGCCGATCGCCGAGGCCACCGACAGGGCCCTGGCCCGCCTGGCCGAGCGCTTTGCGCGCTGGGAGGTGACGCCCAATGGCAGTGAAGGCTACCGCAAGGCCGAAGTCACGCTGGGCGGTGTCGACACGCGCGATCTGTCGTCGCAGACGATGGAATCCAGCCAGCCTGGCCTGTACTTCATTGGCGAGGTGGTGGACGTCACGGGCTGGCTGGGCGGCTACAACTTCCAGTGGGCCTGGGCCAGTGCCCACGCCTGCGCCACAGCGCTGCCGCCGCTGGCTGCGCCCTAGCTGCTCGCATCGATCAGCCGTTCAGCTTTCGAGCGCGCAAGAAAAAAGGCCTCACGGGAGGCCTTTGAAAAGTTCGCTGGAGGAGTCGGAGGGATTCGAACCCTCGATTCGCTTTTGGCGAATACTCCCTTAGCAGGGGAGCACCTTCGGCCACTCGGTCACGACTCCGGCGAAGCTCTGCATTCTAGCCCGAAGCCACGGCCTTTTTTCGCTGCGGGCGCGGGAATCAGTTCGCCGCGGCCGGTGCCTGGTCCAGGTCAAAGGCCTTGTGCAGCGCGCGCACCGCCAGTTCCATGTACTTCTCGTCGATGACCACGCTGGTCTTGATCTCGCTGGTGGTGATCATCTGGATGTTGATGCCCTCTTCCGACAGCGTGCGGAACATGGTGCTGGCCACGCCGACATGGCTGCGCATGCCGATGCCCACGATGGAGACCTTGCAGATCTTGGCGTCACCCAGCAGCCGCGCCGCGCCGGTGGCCGGCATCACCTGCTGCTGCAGCACGTCCATGGTCCGCGCGTAGTCGTTGCGGTGCACGGTGAAGCTGAAGTCGGTGCGGCCGTCGTGCGAGACGTTCTGGATGATCACGTCGATGTCGATGTTGGCATCGGCCACCGGGCCCAGGATCATGTGCGCGATGCCCGGCTTGTCGGGCACGCCGATGACGCTGATCTTGGCCTCGTCACGGTTGAACGCGATGCCGGCCACAACGGCTTGTTCCATTTTTTCGTCTTCCTCGAAAGTGATCAGGGTGCCCGAACGGGCTTCTTCTTCCAGCGGGATGTCCCACGGCGTGAAGCTCGACAGCACGCGCACCGGCACGCGGTACTTGCCGGCAAATTCCACCGAGCGGATCTGCAACACCTTGCTGCCCAGGCTGGCCATTTCCAGCATCTCTTCGAAGCTGATGCTGCTCAGCCGCCGGGCCTCGGGCACGATGCGCGGGTCGGTGGTGTAGACGCCGTCCACATCGGTGTAGATCAGGCACTCGGCGGCCTTCATCGCTGCGGCCACGGCCACGGCCGACGTGTCGCTGCCGCCACGGCCCAGCGTCGTGATATTGCCGTCGGGGTCGATGCCCTGGAAGCCGGTGATGACCACCACCTTGCCGGCTGCCAGGTCGGCACGCACGCGGGTGTCGTCGATGCTGGAAATGCGCGCTTTCGAATAGGCCGAGTCGGTGGCGATGGGCACCTGCCAGCCGCCGTAGCTGACGGCCTGCAGGCCCTGCGCCTGCAAGGCCAGGGCCAGCAGGCCGACCGACACCTGCTCGCCGGTGGCGGCAATGGCGTCCAGTTCACGCAAGGCTTCGGGCGTGTGCGCGTTGGGCAGCAGGTCTTTGGCCAGGCCGAGCAGGCGGTTGGTTTCGCCGCTCATCGCGGAAGGCACGACAACCAGCTGGTGGCCGGCGCGCACCCACTTGGCCACGCGCTGGGCGACGGCGCGGATGCGCTCGGTGGAGCCCATCGAAGTGCCGCCGTATTTGTGGACGATCAAGGCCATCGGTGCGTTCCGGTCAGGGCCGGCTTGGGTAAGAAGGATGCAGAACACACGAACCCGCTCAGCAGGTCGTGCAGATAAACCGCCGGATTTTAGCTGGCGCGCTGACGCCGGCCTGTCGGCACATCCGGGTCGGCCACCCAGGACACGCGCATTTGCGCTTCGCCCGGGGCCGCGCGCTGCCGGGCATCGACGCCCAGGCCAGGCACCCACAGCAAGCGCCCGTCGGCACTGAAAAGCAGCGGCCCGTTGCGCTGCCAGGCCGGGATGCCACGCGCCTGGAACTGCTTCTTCAGGCTGCGCGCGGTGGCGCCCCGCGCCAGGCTGAACCGCTCGCCACCGCTGCGCCGAGCGGCCTGTGTCGCCTGCAACAGCGCTGTCGGAAGGCCATCGGCCTTGGCGGTTTCGATCACCCAACTGCCGCCCCATTCAGGCATGGGGTAGGTGTCGGGGACGGACAAGTCGAGCGCGGGCGAAGCCGCCGCCAACGCAGCCGACAACGCGGCAGTCGAAGTCGCCTGCGATGCTGCAGACGGCGCGGCGACCTGTGCGACCGGGCAAACCGCCTGCAAGACGCCGCGATACAGCCGCAAGCTTTTTCCAGGCGCCTCCCAAGTCGCAGCTCGGCTGTTGGCCAATTCGCTGATCAGCCGCATCAAAAGCGACTCGGGTGCGCCGCGTCCCAGCACCTGCTGCAGCCAACCTTGCAGCGCGTTGCGCCGCCGCGCCGGGGGCAAGGCCAGCCACGGTACGGTGCGCAATCCGCCGGCACCGTCAACCAGCATCGGCAGGTCTTGCGCCAGCACTTCAGCAGCCAAGGCAGCGGCGGCCTGTGCATGCCCAGCGGCCGCCGAGAGCGCGCTTTCCGCCTGCGGAAAAGCGCTCAGCAGGTCCGGCCAGACGGCACCGCGCAGCCGGTTGCGCGCGTGGCGCGGGTCGGCGTTGCTGGGGTCTTCGACGAAGCGCAGGCGGTGGCGCTGCACATAGTTTTCGATGGCCTCGCGCGGCTGGTTCAACCAAGGCCGACACCACGTGATGCCGCCCCGCTCGATCTGCCGGGGCATGGCCGACAAGCCCGCTGCGCCGCCGCCACGCAGGGCCTGCAGCAGCCAGGTCTCGGCCTGGTCGCGGCGGTGGTGGGCCAGCAAGACGAGGTCGCAGCCTGCCGCGCCCGCCATGTCGGCCAGCGCGGCGTAGCGGACTCGGCGGGCCCAGGCTTCCAGGCTCTCGCCGGCGGATGGTGTGGCGGCAATGCGCCGGCTGTCGAAGCCTGCACCCCAGCGCCGTGCCTGTGTTTTCACATGCACCAACCAGCCGTCGGCCGCTGCCTGCAAGCCATGGTGCACGTGCAAAGCGATCACGCGGATGCCCAGCGGTGCGGCTGCCCGCAGCGTGCTGTGCAGCAGCGCCGTCGAATCGCGGCCGCCGCTGGTGGCCACCGCGACGGCGGGCACCGCTTCAGCGCTCCTTGGTGTCGGTGAAGCGGCCGTAAGCCCGCAGGCGCTGGTAGCGCCGGTCGAGCAATTCCCTGGGCTTCACATCCGCGCTCTGGCGCAACGCATCGGCCAACGCGCGCTTCAGTTGCGCGGCCATCCACGGGATGTCGCGGTGCGCGCCGCCGACCGGCTCGTTGACGATCTTGTCGATCACGCCCAGCGCCTTCAGCCGGTGGGCGGTAATGCCCAGCGCTTCGGCTGCATCAGAAGCGCGTTCGGATGTCTTCCAAAGGATGGAGGCGCAGCCTTCGGGCGAGATCACCGAGTAGACCGAGTACTGCAGCATCAGCACCTGGTCGGCCACGCTGATGGCCAGCGCACCGCCGGAACCGCCTTCACCGATGATGGTGCTGACGATGGGCACTTCCAGTTGCGCCATCTCAAAGATGTTGCGGCCGATGGCCTCAGACTGCCCGCGCTCTTCAGCGCCAATGCCCGGATAAGCACCTGGCGTATCGACGAAGGTGAACACCGGCAGGCCGAACTTCTCGGCCAGCTTCATCAGGCGCAGCGCCTTGCGGTAGCCCTCGGGGCGGGACATGCCGAAGTTGCGCAGCGTGCGCTCTTTGGTGTCGCGGCCTTTCTGATGGCCCAGCACCATGCAGGCCTGGCCATTGAAACGCGCCAGGCCGCCCACGATGGACAGGTCGTCAGCGTAATGGCGGTCACCGTGCAATTCCTGGAATTCGGTGAAGATTTCGTTGACGTAATCCAGCGTGTAGGGCCGCTGCGCGTGGCGCGCAATCTGCGTCACTTGCCACGGGGTCAGGTTCGAGTAGATGTCGCGCGTCAGTTGCTGGCTTTTCTGGCTCAGGCGCTGGATCTCGTCGCTGATGTCCACGGCCGACTCGTTCTGCACATAGCGCAGTTCGTCGATCTTCGATTCCAGTTCGGCGATGGGTTGTTCGAATTCAAGAAAGTGGCGTTTGCTCACAGGTCAATACTCCACAGGCACAGGGTCCAGGCTGCGCCAAATATACCAAGTGGCCACCGAGCGAAAAGGTGCCCAGGCCTCGCCCAGTTCGCGGGCCTCGGCGCGCGACACGGGTTCACCGCTGAAGTAGTTCAGGCTGATGCCCTTGATCAGCCCCAGGTCGTCCAGTGGCAGCACATTGGGGCGCATCAGGTGGAAGATGAGGAACATCTCGGCCGTCCAGCGGCCGATGCCGCGGATGGCAATCAGTTCGGTGATGATGGCTTCGTCATCCATCGCCTGCCACTGATCGACGTGCACCTGGCGCTCGTCGAAGTGGCGCGACAGGTCACGCAGGTATTCGCATTTGCGCGCCGACAGGCCGGCTTCGCGCATCTGCGGCACATCCAGCGCCAGCACATTGGGCGGCTGCAAATGCAGGCTGGCACCACCCACCACAGCCACAAAACGGTCCCACACCGACTGCGCTGCCTTGACCGAAATCTGCTGCCCCACGATGGAACGCGCCAGCGTCGTGTAGGCGTCACCGCGCGTCTTCAGGCGGGCCTCGCCAAAGCGCGGGATGAGCTTCTTCATCATCCGGTCGCGGCGCCCCAGGTGTTTGCACGCCTCGTCCCAATAGCCGGGCGTGCTGTCGTCGGGCAGATCGGCAGGTGTTGCTTGCGCGGCTGCAGATGCAGGCGCCACGGACGTTTTGGGCATGGCTCAGTCACGAACCCAGGTGGTGCCTTGCGGCGTGTCTTTGAGGGCGACGCCCTGGGCCAGCAGGTCTTGCCGAATCTGGTCAGCCAGGGCGAAATCGCGCGCGCCCTTGGCGGCAGCCCGGGCCGCGATCTGGCCTTCGATGGCCGCCGCGTCCGGCTTGCCAGCGCCGGCTTGCACGCCGCCCTGCAGGAAGTCACGCGGAGCCTGTTGCAGCATGCCGAGCACGCCGCCCAGCGCTTTGAGCAGTGAAGCGTCGGCCGTCTGCCCGCGGTTGATGTCAGCCGCCAATTCGAACAGCACGGCCACCGCGCCCGGCGTGTTGAAGTCATCGTCCATGGCCAGTTTGAAGGCCGCGCTGCGCGGCTCGACCCAGTCGATGACCGCCAGCGCCGGGATGTCGCCCGCAGCCTCGATCGCGGTGTACAGGCGCTTCAGCGAGGTGCGCGTTTCTTCCAGTGCCTGGTCGCTGAAATTGAAGGGGCTGCGGTAATGCGTGCGCAGCATGAAGAAGCGCAGTGTCTCGCCGTCGAATTGCTTCAACACATCGCGGATGGTGAAGAAATTGCCCAGCGACTTCGACATCTTGGTGTCGTCGACGTTGAGGAAGCCGTTGTGCATCCAGGTGCGAACGAATTCACCGCCACTGGCTCCTTCGCTCTGCGCGATCTCGTTCTCGTGGTGCGGGAACTGCAGGTCCATGCCGCCGCCGTGGATGTCGAAGGGCTCACCCAGCAGGGCGCAGCTCATGGCCGAGCACTCGATGGCCCAGCCCGGTCGCCCCAGCCCATGCCGGCTGGGCCACTTGGCATCGTCGGGTTCGCTGTCCTTGGACGACTTCCAGAGCACGAAGTCCAGCGGGTCTTCCTTGTCGCCCAGCACGGCCACACGCTCGCCCGAGCGCAACTCGTCGATGGACTTGCCCGACAGCTTGCCGTAGCCAGCAAAGCGGCGCACCGAGAAGTTCACGTCGCCACCCTCGGCCTGGTAGGCCAGGCCGTTGGCCTGGAGCTTGTCGATCAGGCTCAGCATCTGCGGCACGTACTCGGTGGCGCGCGGCTCGTGCGTGGGCGCCAGCGCACCCAACAGCGCGAAGTCGCGGTGCATGGCGTCGATCATCTGGTCGGTCAGGGCGCGGATGCTGATACCGCGCTCGACGGCGCGGCGGATGATCTTGTCGTCGATGTCGGTGATGTTGCGCACGTAGGTGACGCGGTACCCACTCGCCAGCAGCCAGCGGTAGGCGACATCGAAAGACAGCACCATGCGTGCATGGCCCAGGTGGCACAGGTCGTACACCGTGATGCCGCAGACGTACATGCGCGCGTGGCCCGGCTCGATGGGCGAGAAGGCCTCCATGCGGCCGGACAAGGTGTTGTGAATGCGAAGCGTCATGGGCACAGAGGGCCAGGCGGGAGGTGTGGCGGGCGCAACGCGCCTTCGTGGACCCTGGCTCGATACGGAGAGGCAGGGCGTCGCTAGAATCGAATTTCAGTATAGCGGCGCTCCTTTGGCGTCCCCCCCGCCCGCGAGGGTGCGCATCGTCCGC
>JANMZP010000060.1:0-27802 GCA_031383435.1 Betaproteobacteria bacterium
CCTGCGCAAAGTCCTCCCGCAAGGCCTGCTGCCCTTGCTCGGAGACGTTCAATAACGCACCTGCATGCTCGACGAAGAGGCCGACACCATTGGTCAGAAACTGTTGCGTTGCAAGTGGCCTGGGTACGCCAAGCTCGCGCCGAAGGAAATCGATGGCCTGGCGTACCTTAGCTAGCTTGACGCCATGGTGGCGGCGGATGACGGCCAGCAAATGCAGCTCGCACAGATTCACGAAGGACAGCTCATACAGCTTTGGCTGTGCTGCTTCGATGACACGCGCGAATCGCTTCTTCGTGCCATCGCGGCGAAGGTAGTCGTGGCCAAAGCACCAGGCGTTCACCGTGCCGACCGGCAGCGCAAGGATGCGCGCGGCCTCTGGCACACGGTAGGCAGGCTGGTCGTATATGTGAGGGTGGACTTCGGCCATGGTCTCCCCGGAAGTGAGGCGGCGCGATGCCTTATTTTGGCAGACGCCGAGTGTGGCCCAACAGCGCTCGAACGGACAGCCTGATGGCTGCCGTTCAGCTCTTCGCTTGCGCCTGATCGTGGTGCTCAACGAAAAGCTGCTGGACGTGATGGGTGATGACGTCACCCAAGCGCAGGCCTTCGCGCACGCCAACGACGTGCTGAAGAACGCGGTGGGCGGCATCAGCGACATCATCCACATCCCGGGTCTGGTCAACGTCGACTTCGAAGACGTGAAGACCGTGATGAGCGAACCCGGCAAGGCCATGATGGGTACGGCCACCGGCAGCGGCCCCGACCGCGCCACCAAGGCCGCCGATGCGGCCGTGGCCTGCCCGCTGCTGGAAGGCATCGACCTGAGCGGTGCGCGCGGCGTGCTGGTCTTGATAGCGGCCAGCAAGGCCACCTTCAAGCTGGCCGAAAGCCGCAACGCGATGAACACCATCCGCCGTTACGCGGCCGACGACGCGCACGTGATCTTCGGCACCGCCTACGACGAAAGCCTGGGCGACCAGTTGCGCGTGACGGTGATTGCCACCGGCCTGTCCAGCGTGCGCAAGGCCGTGGTCCAGCCGCCGACGCTGGTGCAACAGCCGATGCAGGCGCTGCGCACCGGCACCGACAACCTGCCGATCTTGCAAGGCGCGTTGAACAACTCGATGAACGCGATGGCGCAGCAGCCGGTGAACGTGAACGCACCGACCACACCGCAGCACAGCTACGAAGGGCTGAACACGCCCAGCGTGTGGCGCAGCGCGCGCTCGCAGGCCGCGGCCAAGGTGGATGCGCTGGCCAGCAACGGCATGGACGACATCGACATCCCGGCGTTCCTGCGCAAGCAGGCCGACTGAGTTCGCACAGGCCGCTGGCGCAGCGCCGGCTTCAAGGAAGAAGCCCGGCTGAGCCGGGCTTTTTGTGGCTACCGTTCCTTCTTGGTGGCGCTTCGGGCCCCGGCAGCCGGGCACAGGGGCACCGCGCCCGACTCTTTTCCCTTCGCCCCTGTAATCCCGCCCCGAGCGGCCCGACTACCCCGTCATGCGCTGCTGCAGCCCCGGCCGGGGCTGCCGGCGCGCTGTGTTCCGTCACCCCACCCGCCCAAGGAGTTCGTTCATGACGAATTTGTCTCTTTCCGCCCTGGCTGCCGCCACCGCCCTGTTGACCGTCAATGCATGGGCGCAGCCGGCTGCAGCCGAACCGCCGTCTGGAACCGCGCCCGCAGCCGCGCCGGTCGACCCCAACACTTTCCTGAACCAGTTCGAATCCACCTTCGGCAAGTTCGAAGGTTTTCGCCGTTCAGGTGCCAAGGGCGTTTGCGCGATGGGCGAATTCGTCGGCACGGCCGATGCCCGCGCGCTGTCCACGGCCTCGGCCTTCAGCGGCCGGCCGGTGCCGGTGGTGCTGCGCTTCTCGGTCGGCGGGGCCAACCCCAAAGCGCCCGACAACGCCAGGTCGCAGCGCAACCTGGCCTTGCAATTCAACCTGCCCAATGGCGAGCAATGGCAGATGGGCAACATTTCGGCGCCGGTGTTCGGGGCGTCGTCGCCGCAGCAGTTCTTCGGCCGCCTGGCTTCGCTGCAGCCCGACCCGGCCACCAAGATGGCCGACCCGGCCAAGGTCAAGGCCTACACCGATGCCAACCCGGAAGTGCTGCTGCAGGGCCGGTACTACGCGTCGCAGCCGGTGCCGGCCAGCTTCGGTGCGGTCAATTTCTGGGGCGTGCACGCCTTTGGCTTTGTCAACGCCAGCGGCAACAAACAGTTCGGCAAATGGATCTTCGAGCCGGTGGGCGGTGTGCAGGGCCTGAGCGACGACGACGCCAAGGCCAAGGGGCCGAACTTCCTGTTCGACGAGCTGCGCCAGCGTGTGAAGGACGGCCCGGTGGCCTTCAACTTCAACCTGGAACTGGCCCAGGCCGACGACAAGATCGACAGCGCCACGGTGCCGCTGCCGGTCGGCCGCAAGAAGGTCAATCTGGGGCTGCTGAAGGTCACTTCCGTGGCTGAAGACGGCGGCGGTACCTGCCTGACGATCACCTTCAATCCCTTGGTATTGCCCAAGGGCGTGGAACCGTCGGCCGATCCCATGATTGCCGCCCGCGCGGCACCCTACGGCATCGGCCTGAGCCGCCGGTTGACGGAAGGGGCCAAACAGCAATAGCCCAGGCCGGCAGCGCGCGAGCGTGCATATTGCGCCGGTGGCCTGCTTGCGCGTTGCGCTATGTGGGCCAGCGCACACAGCGTAAGCGGGTGTCTGGGCGATGCTTGCGGCGCTGCCTCGCACCCAGTGCTTGATGCAGATCAAGCGAGTTGCCCAGAGACAGTGTTCGCCGGCCCGACAAGCGCTGCTCGCCGTGACAGACCCACGGCCTTGTCCGTGTCAGGCTGCACCATGTCCAAGATCCCAACCCCTGCAGCGCGACCCCGCGCCAGCAGCAGCATGGACACCGCGCGCGCCCGCGCCCGCCAACAGAAAGCGCCGCTGGAAGCCGGTGCGCTGCAGGCCGCCATCTTCAACAGCGCGAACTTTTCCAGCATCGCCACCGACGCCCAGGGCGTGATCCAGATCTTCAACGTCGGTGCCGAACGCATGCTGGGCTACGCCGCCGCCGAGGTGCTGAACCAGATCACCCCGGCCGACATTTCCGACCCGCAGGAATTGATCGTGCGCGCCAAGGCACTGAGCGCCGAATTTGCCACGCCGATTGCACCGGGCTTCGAGGCCCTGGTCTTCAAGGCTTCACGCGGCATCGAAGACATCTACGAGCTGACCTACATCCGCAAGGACGGCAGCCGCTTCCCGGCCGTGGTCTCGGTGACGGCCCTGCGCGACGCCCAGGAAACCATCATCGGCTTCCTGCTGATCGGCACCGACAACACCGCGCGCAAGACGGTGGAGGCCGAGCAGAAGAAGCTGGACCAGCGTCTGCGCGACCAGCAGTTCTACACGCGGTCCTTGATCGAGTCGAACATCGACGCGCTGATCACCACCGACCCGGCCGGCATCATCACCGACGTCAACAAGCAGATGGAAGCGCTGACCGGCTGCACGCGCGACGAATTGATCGGCGCGCCCTTCAAGAGCTGCTTCACCGACCCGGAACTGGCCGAGGCCGGCATCCACCTCGTGCTGCGCGACAAGAAAGTGCGCAATTACGAACTGACGGCGCGCGCCCGCGACGGCACCCAAACCGCGGTGTCGTACAACGCCACCACCTTCTACGACCGCGACCGCATCTTGCAAGGCGTGTTCGCGGCCGCGCGTGACATCACCGACCGCCAGTTGCTGTTCCAGGCGCTGCAGGAAACCAACAACGCGCTGGAAAGTGCGAAGTCGGTGGCCGAAAAGGCCAACCTCGCGAAGTCGGATTTCCTGTCCAGCATGAGCCACGAATTGCGTTCGCCGCTGAACGCGATTCTGGGCTTCAGCCAGTTGATCGAGGCCGGCCCGCCAGAGCCGACGCCGGCGCAAAAGGACAGCGTCGAACAGATCCTGCAGGCCGGTTGGTACCTGCTGGAATTGATCAACGAGATCCTGGATCTGTCACTGATTGAATCGGGCCGGCTGTCGCTGTCGCAAGAGCCGATTCTGTTGTCGGACGTGCTCAGCGACTGCCAGGCGATGATTGAGCCGCAGGCCCACAAGGGCGGCATCAGCATGCGCTATGCCCTGCCACAAACCGCGCTTTTCGTGCAGGCCGACCGCACGCGGGTGAAGCAGGTGCTGATCAACCTGCTGTCGAATGCCATCAAGTACAACCGGCCCGGCGGCACGGTGGATGTCGGTTGCGCTGCGGGTGCTGCGGGCCGCGTGCGCATCAGCTTTCGCGACACGGGCTGGGGCCTGTCGGCCGAGCAGATGGCGCAGTTGTTCCAGCCTTTCAACCGGCTGGGACAAGAGGCCGGCACCGAGGAAGGCACAGGTATAGGTCTGGTCGTGTGCAAGCGGCTGGTTGAATTGATGGGCGGGGCCATCGGGGTGGAAAGCACGGTGGGCAAGGGCAGTGTGTTCTGGATCGAACTGAACACCGCCACGCCGTCCCAGCGGGCACCCATGGACCAGCAGACCCGGCCGCAGGCATCAGCCCGGCCGCCGGTTGCCACTGCGGGGCACACCTTGCTGTATGTCGAAGACAACCCGGCCAACCTGATGCTGATCGACAAGCTGGTGGCGCGGCGTGACGACATCCGTTTGTTGAGTGCCACCGACGGCATCCAGGGCGTGGACATGGCACGCCTGTCGCAGCCCGACGTGATCCTGATGGACATCAACCTGCCGGGCATCAGCGGCATTGAAGCCCTGCGCCTGCTGCGCGCCGACCCGCTGTTGGCGCGCATCCCCGTCATCGCCCTGAGCGCCAACGCCATGCCGCACGACATTGAAAAGGGCCTGGCGGCCGGCTTCTTCCGCTACCTGACCAAGCCCATCAAGCTGAAGGAATTTCTCGACACGCTGGACCTGGCGTTTGAGGTGGCTGGCGCGCGGCGGGCGGCGGTGGAGCCGCAGCGGGCGGGGGATTGACGGCGCGAAGGGCTGCGCGGCAGGTTGGCTGCGCAGCTCACTGAGCCGGGTCGTCAAAGGGGTCAAACCGAACCCTGCCGACATCCGGATCCGGAGGATTCGGTGGCGTGCCCTGTCCAGGGACCGGATTTTTTGCTGCATCCAGCTTGGACGCCAGCCGTGCCCGCATGGGTGCCGCAACGCTGGTGCCGTCCATCCGCAGGACGGTGGCACTGGTGTTGCCCATGGCCAGCGTTCCATAAGCGTACAAGCCATCGTCCACGGCCAGCACGGCGTCAGGCCCCGCCCGGCTGCTGCGCGTTGGGCCGGTGCCGCTGTAGGTTGTTGCCTCATCAGCCAACACGCCTGTTTCGGCGCGTGCATATGGAAATTTTTTGCGGTAGTAGGCACCCGAGACCACAGCCAATTTTCCGCAGGCATGGCCATTCAAGGTGCCGGTCTTGTCGACTGCCTGCAGCGCCTCGCCGGCACGTTCGGCGAAGTGTGATTGCCGCGCCCGCAGCGGCCTGCCGCGCCCTTCATCGCTGCGGCCGAGGTAGGCGTGCACGCCCTGCAAGTTGGGCTGCTCAGACCGCAGGGTCACATGCCAGCGGCCGTGCGGCGCAGGCGCTTGCCGGCCATCGAAGACCTGGGTGGGCGCAATCCGCAGCAGCACCATCCGGCTGCCCGGCCCATTGGCCGGTGTGCTGCTCGTCACCACGCAGGCCTGCGGCCGCGCCGCTTCGGGCCAGCCGACGGCCTGATTCCACTGCAGCGCTGGCAGAGGGGGGCCGTGTGGTGGCCGCAACTCGAAGCTCAGGTCGGTCAGGCCGGGTGGCGTCCAGACCTCGATCCAGGTCACGGTTTCATTGCCCGGCTGCACGCAGATGTCGAAGTCCAGCTTGCTGACCTTGTTTTCTTCCGTGATGTGGACGTGCTGACCGCGCGCGTTGCCGGCGATCATGTGGACCTGGAAATCGAACTCGAGGTTGGCGGCTGCTATGAGGTCGTCCAGCGCCGCCTCGAACCACGAGGTGCCGTCGTGTGGCCCGATCCACGATTCGTAGCCGAAAGAAACCAAGACCCGCGGGCGCTGATCACTGGCGATCTGGCGGCGTTGCTTCCAGTCACGGGCCTGCTGCAACACATAGCGCAGCGCATCCAGCGCCCGGCTCTCGACCGCCGCAACGCTGATGCAGCGTGTCAGTTCATGACCCAACTGCACAAAGACGATGTCGGCCGACGCTGCGGCTTCCTGGGCCTGACGTTCTTCTGGACAGCCGCCGTGCCGGCGGGCATTCCAGCGCCGCGGACTGGCCAGGATGCCCAGCGTGTGCGCGCCATGCGAGGCCCGCGACAGGACGGCACCATATCCGGCGCGCCGGTAACACTGGGACTCGTCGAGCGCCAGGCTGCCGGCTGCCGTGCTTTGCGCGATCAAGCGCCCGAGCTGACTATCGGCCAGTTCACACCCGTAGCCGTAGCCATCGGGCGGCTGGCCCAGGCCCGACCAGTGGGCGCCGCTGCCCTGGTCCCACAGCCGCACCACGCGGGTACTTGCCGCCCCGCGCCTGAGGTCGCGGTGGGCAAACGGGCAGCCACTGTCGATCACGGCCAGCAGCACTTCGGGCCCGCCCTGGGCGTCGGCCTTGGCAAGGGCCGCCGGCGCAGGCGCTGCAGCGGGCGCAGGCAGCGGCCCCAGGCCCTGCCAGGGCAGCGGCGGTCGCTGCGGCACCAGGGGCGCAGCCAGCAGCACGCGACGGGGCCGCTGCGGATCGTCGGTGTCGAACCGGGTCTGTTCCACCAGTTGTCGCAGCGCGGCACGCGTGGCGGTGCCCGTGCCGTAGCGCGACCCATCGTGGCCGGCATGCAGCAGGAGTCCATCGACCTCCGGGCGCTGCAGGTCGGGCATTTCCAGTGCGACCGCGAACGCGGCATCGTCGGCCAGCGGCCCGGCCCGGTAGTCGGCGTAGTCGGTGGCCTCCGCCATCACGAGATAGGGATCGCTGCCTGGGGGCAGCCGGTCGCTTCCCCAAGGCGCCAGCGGCTGCCAGCCCTGCGTCATGCTGCGGACACCGGCAAAGGCACGGGCGACGGCGCGGGCGCGGGGCCCGCTTGGTCTTCGATTTCCCTGCATGCCAAGCGCCACATTTCGGCCAGCACGCTGGACCGGTGTTCCGGCTTCACGACCACCGTCTCTGCGCTTTGCAGTTGCGCTTCGAGGATCGCTTGAAGGTCGATCGCGCCGGCAGCTTCTTCGGGAAGGCTTGGGCCGGATGCGGTGACTTTCGGCAGCTGGCCGCCGTCAAAGAGTGACACGGCGGAACAGCCAATCACGGTTCCGAGCAGCGCGCCGCCAACCAGGTCGACCGGAAAATGCACGCCAGCGACGATGCGGTTCTCGGACATCCGAAAGGCCAGCCGTTGCTGCTGCTCGGCAAAAGCCTCGGCGGCCTGATCCCCGGCGAGAGGCTTGAGTGCCTGCAGGTACAACTGCTGCAGCACCCACCGCACCGCGTAGATCTGCGTTGCGTGCCCCATCGGGTAAGTGCCGTGCCCAGGTGTCGAGATCATCGGCTGCACCTGGGGCGAATACTCGATCGGTCGTTTGCAGGCGAACGCGTGTTTGAAGCGCATCTCGATGAAGACGGCCAGCTGGGTGACCGCAACGATGATTTCCTGCGTGCGCGGCAACTGCTGCAAACGCAGCGGAAACAGCGCCTGCCAGAAGGGGAACTGGCCGTCGATCTGGGCCAGGATTTCCGCAGTGCGATCCTGGCGCAGTGCGGCATAACTCATGACTTGGCTGACCTGAGCGATGAAAACCTGGTCAGCAGGGCGCACCAGGGTCAACACGGCTTCATCGCGCCAGCACAGACTGAGGCTGTTCTGACCGGGTTGTTCTGTGACGGACCAGTGGGTCAGCAGTTCGCCTTGAAGCAGGGTGCAGCGGACCCATGGATCCCAGCGGCGCAAGGGCTGCACGTCGCCAACAGGCCGGCTGCGTGGTGCCAGGTGCGCATAGGGCTGGTCGGACGCCGGGTCGACGATGCCTTCGCGCGAGATGTTCAGCGCCGCAACGGTGACCGGGTCGGCGTAATCATCCATCAGCGTCGACCCGCCGTGACCACCGCCATGCCCGCCACCCAGGCCGCCGCCGTGGCCACCGCCGTGCCCGCCCCCGAGCCCGCCGCCCAAGCCGCCGCCGGCTCCTCCGGTCGATCCCATATCCCCTGCGCTCCAAAATGCCTGGTTCATCGTGGCCTCCTTGTTGACGTGGTTCTGTGCTTCAACTGCCGCCCGGTGGGTCAGCCCGCCGGCAGTCCAGCGGCCCGCAGGCCTTCCGAAAAACGGTGCCGCTGCAGGTCGTCAAGCACCTGCCCGGCCAGGTAGCGCCGAACCGTCAGGTCGGGCTGCAGCTTCAGCAGTTCACGCAGGCTGGCCTGGGCTTCGACGATGCGGCCGGACTCGGCCTGCGCAATGGTCAGGATGCGCCAGCTGTGTGCGTGGGTGCGGTTCAGGCGAAGCGAACGCCGTGCGAGGCTGACGGCCCGTTCGACGTGGCCGGCGCTGAGGCAGAGGTAGGCACCGATGGTCTCGAACATGTACATCGCCGGGTCCAGCGGCGAGTTCGACACGGCCCTTTCATAACAGCCTATGGCCGCCTCGTAGTCGTGTTTCAAGGCCATCGTGATGCCGCTGAACAGATGGCCAAAGGTCTCGCTGGGGTTCAGCGTGACCGACTGCTCCAGTGCCGCCGCTGCGGCATCAAAGTCCAGGGTCAGGTGGCAGTGCACAAAGCCTTCCATGGCCAGGGCAAAAGAGTTGTTCGGCTCGGCCTGCAGCGCCCGCGCGGTGCAGGCGAGCGCGGCGCGTGCGTCGGCGCGGCGATCCGACGTCAGGCCCTGGATGGCGCGCAGCGCGTACCACTGTGCTTGCCAGACCTGCGGCTCCAGCGCTCTGGGATGGTTGCGCGCGAGATGTTCGAAGACGTCGAAACTGCTCGAGAAGTCGTCGCGCGAAGCGCGGTGCAGCAGCTGTATCCCGCCCAGCATCAGCGTGTAGCTCTGAAGCGTTGGCAGCGGCTGCGTTTGCACGCGAGCGGTCTCATTCGCGAAGATGGCATCGTGCACGCTGGCGACGATCTCGCCAATCAGTTCGCTCTCTTGTTGCAGCAAGTCCGCCAGCTGTCCGGTCAGCCGACCGGCCTTGACCACTTCGTCTTTGCGCGCGTCACACAGCTCGAAGGTCAGCAGCAATTGCTGGCCGTCGGTGGCATAGCTGCCGGTCAGCACATAAGCCGCATCCAGTTGCGCCTGCAGTTCGACGGGCGAGGGGCTTCGGTGGCGGAATGCGGTTGTCGTCAGCCGGCTGATGACGCGAAAGTGGCGTGCATGGCTCAGGCGCACGATGGCACCGTCGGCGATCAGTTCGCCCACGGCGTAGAAATCGTTCCCCATGCTGCGCGACGCGAAAGGCACAACGGCGATGGCCGGTCGCAGTTCTGTGCTGTAGTCGCGCCGGGCCGCCAGCACAGGCTGCGCGCCGGCCGGTCCGACGCGGTACACGCGGGTGGGGCCGGCCACATGTTTGAGGTAACAGTCGCCCATGTCCTCGACGGCCAGCGCCGGCGGCGCTTCGCCCACTTCATGGTGGCCGAGGTCTTCGACCGTGACATCCAGGCCGTCCGTCAGACGGTCGCGCACCTGCACCGAAACCACCGTTTCACCGGGGCCGGCCAAGGCGGCCAGGCGCGCCACCAGATTGACGCCAGCACCGTAAATGTCTTCGGCCTGCACATAGGCCTGGGCGGTGTGCACGCCTGCGCGCAAGGCCATGTGGCGCTCGGCGGGCTGCCCATCGTTGAAGCCATCGATCAAGGTGTGCAGACCCATGGCGGCCTGCACAGCTTGCCGCGGCGAGTCGAAGCAGGCCATCAACCCATCGCCCAGGCTCTTCACGACACGGCCGTTGTGTTGGGGTATCAATTCGCGTGTCGCCCGTCTGACGAAACCGAGCCAGCGGGCCACGGCATCTTCTTCATTCGCCTGCACCAGGCGAACGGACTCCACCAGATCGACGACGAGCACCGTCACATCGCTGCTCTGCAACTGCAAGGGTTTCGTCCTCGACTGGGGCATGGGCATCATGGCCGTTTGGCACCGGCCCGTCACCCGCAAGCCGTGGGACGAATCGGGCCCTCTCCTGCGCACATTGTCACGAATCGTGGCGAAGTGTCACCAGCTTCGCGATACTTTTTGATGCCTCCCCTTGGGCTTCCCAAAGGAAGCTCGCGTGCGCTGCGGGCCGCCTGCCGTCTGCCGTCAGCCGTTCAAAACCGCGCCGGCAAAGCCTTGATCAAGCGCACCCGGTGCGCCGCACAGGCCACATAGCCGCCCACTTCCAGCTCCTTCATCACCTTGCTGACCATCGGCCGCGTGCAGCCCAGCAGGCTGGCCATGTCCTGGTGGGTCAGCGCTTCGGTCAGGCGCTGGCCGTCGGCTTGCAGCACGGCCCGTTCGTTGAGCAGCCAGGCCACGCGGCCGTAGACGTCATTCAGCGCCACGGCGCGCAGGCTGATGGTGGCGGCGCGGGCGCGGCGTATCACTTTGGCCAGCAGTTCGAAGGCGAAGTCGGGCCGCTCCTGGATGAAGGCTTCCAGCGCGCCGCGCGTGATGGTCGTCACCCAACTGGCTTGCAGGGCCTGCACATCGGCCGAACGCGGGCCGCCGTCCAGGCTCAGTTCACCCAGGTATTCACCGGGCCGGTAGACGCCGTAAGTCACCTCGCGGTCGCCGCTGGTGCTGCTTGAGTAGGCCCGCAGGCTGCCGCTCAGGATGATGAACAGCGTGCTGCCGACATCGCCTTCCTGGATCAGCAGGCGGCCCTTGGGCACCAGGCGCGGCTCGCCCCGCGCGGCCAGCACGCGCAGGGCGTCGCTCAGCGGCACGGTGTCCAGCGCGGGGGCTGTTGCGGGGGCGGATCGTCGGGGTTTGGGCATGGCCTGCGGGCGGGCGCTGAAGCGCGCCCGCCCGCTGCCGGCCATGCTAGCGGCCGGGTGGCTGAGCCCGCATCGGGACTGACCGCAGGGCTGGCGGCGGGACCACCGGCGAGACCACCGGCGAGGCTAACGGCCGAAGCGACGGGCGAACCAGGCAGGGCAGCGGCGGCAGCCGCGCCACCCGCCGCACGATGCCGCCGATGTCGCGCGTGCCCACCTTGGCGCGGATGCTGCCCACCTGGGTGCGCACGGTGGACACGCGCACGCCGTTGGCCGCCGCAATGTCCACCGGCCGGCTGCCCGTGCACAACAGCTTCAGCACGCGCGTTTCGGCCGCCGTCAGGTGGTGCAGGCGGGCGAAGGCGTCGGTGCTCAGGCCCTCGCGCGTGCCGCGCTGGCCGAAGACGATCAAGGCCGCTGATGGGCCGTCTTGCTCCGTCATGGGCACCACGGAAACACACAGCGCTTCGCCATCCCCGTCGTGCAGCGTCAGCAGCGCCTGCACGCGGCGGTGCAGCGCGTTGCCCAGCGCCTGGCGCAGCGCGGCCACGTCATGTGGGCTGCGTGCACGCAACTCGCTGCCCAGCAACTGCAGCGGATGGCCGTCGTCCATCTCGGCTCGCGCGGCCTGGTTGGCATAGCTGACGTGGCTTTCGTCCGCCAGCAGCAGCATGCCGTAGTCGACCACGTCCAGCATGCGGGCGAAAGCCCAGGTGCTGATGGTCGTCGGGGCGGTGCTTCGAAGCGGCGGGGCAGCTGGCGCGGCTGGGGTGGCCGGGACAACTGGCGATACAGGCGCATACAACAGATCCAACATGGCACTTCCTCCTGGGGCTGCCGGTGGCGCACATCACCCCGGCTTGGCACAGAGCGTAGGCGTTGGACGTCAGCGCTGGTGGTGAATCAGAACGCCGAATCGTGTCTGAAATTTACCGCTCCCAGCACGCCGAACGGTCTGGGTGGGCGGTGGGGGCTCTGCTGCTGCATCTGCTGCTGCCTCAGCTGCGGCTGCGGGTCTGGACCCAGGCGTCGACCTGTTCGTCCAGGATCTGCAGCGGCAGCGCACCCGAACCCAGCACGGTGTCGTGGAAGGCCTTTTCGGCTGCTGCGTTCCAGCGCGGGCCCAAGGCTTTTTCGGCCCGCGTGCGCGCCGCGCTGATGCTCAGCATGCCCACCTTGTAGGCGCAGGCCTGGCCGGGCATGACGATGTAGCGCTCGATCTCGGCCACCACCTCGCCCTGCGGCATACCGGTCTTGCCAGCCATGTAGTCGATGGCTTGCTGCCGCGGCCAGCGCTTGAAATGGATGCCGGTGTCAACGACCAGCCGCACCGCGCGGAACATCTCGGCCTGCAGGCGGCCCAGGTCGCTGAACGGGTCGTCCTGGTAGACGCCCAGCTCGGTGCCCAGCCATTCGGCGTACAGCGCCCAGCCTTCGGCGTAGGCGGTGAAAGGCAGCACCTTGCGGAAGATCGGGCCGCCCTGCTGTTCCTGGGCCAATGCGATCTGAAAGTGGTGGCCGGGCACGCCTTCGTGGATGGACAGCGTGCGCATGCCGAACTTCGGCAGCTCGTCCAGGTTGCGCAGGTTGGCGTAGAAAACGCCGGGCCGCGTGCCGTCCATGGCCGGCGGGTTGTAGTAAGCGCCGGCCGAGGTCTTCTCCTTGAACTCGGGCACCCGCTTCACCTCGAGCGCGGCCTTGGGCACCAGGCCCACCACGGCGCGTGAACGCTGCATCTGCTGCTCGATCATCTTCGTGTAATCGGCCAGCGCGGCGGCGCGGCCGGCGTCGTCATTGGGGTACAGAAAGCGCGGTTCCTTGGACAGCCGCAGCATCGCCTGGGCCGGGCTCTCGTCAGCCTGCAACTGGCCTTGCGCGGTCAGGATGGTGCGCATCTCGGTCTCGATGCGCGCCACCTCGGCCAGGCCCAGCTCGTGCACCTGCTGCGGCGTCATCGTGGTGGTGGTCTGGTCGCGCAGGCGCCAGGCGTAATAGGCCTCGCCGTCGGGCAGTTTCCACACGCCGTCGTCGGTGCTGGCGCGGGGCAACTGCCCATCGAAAAAAGCAATCAGCTTGCGGTAGGCCGGCAGCACGCCAGTTTCGATGGCCTGTGCGCTGCGGGCGTGCAGGGCCTGCTTCTCGGCGGCTGTCAGCGCTGTCAGTGCGTCCACCTTCTTCACGAAGTTGGCGTGCAGCGGGTTCTCGGTGGCCGGCTTGCCGGCGAAGGCGCGCATCTCGGTCAGCACGCGTTCGATGACGAAGCGCGGTGGCACCACACCCTTCTTTTCGCGCAGTGCCAGGCCTTCCAGCACCTCGTCGAATTTGCGGCCGACTTCACCCAGGCGCGACAAATAGTCCTCGGCACCGCGCCCGTCGGCAATGCGGTGCTGGTTGATCAGGAAGTCGGGCGTGCCGTTCTGCACGCCGAACATCTGGTTCACCGGGTAGTCGTGGAAGGCGAATTTCTCGCCGGCCAGCTGGCTTTCGATGAACCAGGTCAGCACCCGGGTGGACAGTTGCTGGGCCGGTGTCTGGCTGGCGAAGTCGTAGGCCTTCAGGGCGGCCAGGTGTTGGTGCCAGTCTGCGAAGTCCCGCGCCACGCGGGCCACCGAAGCATCGCCCAGGTGGGCGTTGTGGCGGCGGTAGCCGAACTGTTCGGCGATGCCCAGCGAGGTCAGCAGTTCCGGGTTCTGCAAGCTGAACTTGACGAATATTTTCTCGTAGAACAGGTTCAGGCTGAAGGGCCGGAACCACACCAGGTTGACCACGAAGACCGTGGCCGCCAGCAAGCCGATGACCAGCACGGCACCGAATGTCTTCAGGATGGGTCTGCGCATGGTGTTCCTTGTGCTCACAGTTCGGGGCCGACGATCTCGTTCAAGTCCAGCCGCGCACGCAGCCGCGTGCACAGCATGAAGCTGCCGACGAATTTACGCTGCAGGAACAACAGGTCGGGCGGCGGCGTGCGGGCATAGCCCTCACCCAAAAATTGTGCACGGCCTTGCGGTATGGGGGCGTGGCGGCTGTCGTCGCCGGGTGGCATCAAGGCTGGGGTTCGCGCCCGGCCGGCAGGCGCTTCCAGAGGGCCCACTCCAGGCCGTGCCGCGAGCGCTGGAAACCGGGCAGCTTGTTCAGCTGGCTCATGGGTGCGACTCGAGGTCCGGGTCGGTGGCCGGCGGGGTCGACCCGCCCGGCGTGGCGAGGGCTGGCCTGGCCATCTTTTCACCGTCCCATTGCTGGCCGCACCAGCAGCGGCCTTCGGTGTCGATGATGCAGGTGCCGCTGCCGCAGCAGCGTGGGTCTTCGGCCATATCCAACTCCCAAGGGCGTATGCGTTGATTCTGCCCAAGGGCCGCGCCTTTGTCAGAGCCGGGCGCGCCGCCATCGGTATGCTTGCAGGCACGGCGTTCGTGCAACGCCTTGCGCAACCCCAGGAGCCCCCGCCATGCAGACGCTCGACGACATGCGCAGCCAGCACCTGCTCAGTGACGAGCAGCACGCCCAGATCGGTGCCTGGATCGCCGCCGGCAAGACGCCCGAGGCCATCCTGCAGATGCCGCCCCACCTGTGGCGCGCTTTCACGCTGGCCAGCGTGCTGATGGGCTTCGACGCCGACCTGGACCAGCCGCCGCTGATGGGCTTTGAGGCCGACTGAAGCGCGGGCGGCGCGCCTACTTCGCCGTCAGCGCCTCGGCCAGCCCCCGCGCGTATTCGGCCCCGTGCCTGACCTGCGCGGTCGACCCTTTCAACGTGTTGCCGATGGCTTCGGCGCGCCCGCCCAGGCATTGCGCCAGGAAGTTTTCCGTCACCGCGTTGAAGGCGATGTTGTTCACCGGCCGCGCGAAGCCGTGGCCTTCGTCGGGGAACAGCACATAGGTCACCGGAATGTTCTTGGCCTTCATCGCGTTGACGATCTGGTCTGATTCGGCCACGTTCACGCGCGGGTCGTTGGCACCCTGGCCGATGAGCAGCGGTTTGACGATCTTGTTGGCCGCATTCAGCGGTGAACGTTCGGTCAACCAGGCCTTGCCGGCGGCGGTGCCGGGGTCGCCCATGCGGCGGTACATCTGCGCCTTGAAGGACTCCCAATACGGCGGGATGGTGCCCAGCAGCGTGGTCAGGTTCGACGGCCCGACGATGTCCACCCCACAGGCAAAAGCCTGCGGCGTGAAGGCCAGGCCGGCCAGCGTGGCATAGCCGCCGTAGCTGCCGCCCATGATGGCCACCTGCTCGCGCTGCGTGACCCCGGCCTTCACGGCCCAGTCCACCGCGTCGAGCAAATCGTCCTGCATCTTGCGGCCCCATTGGCCGTCGCCGGCCGAGGTGAAGGCCTTGCCGAAACCGGTCGAGCCGCGGAAGTTCACCGACAGCACCGCGTAGCCGCGGTTGGCCAGCCACTGGTGGTAGGTGTTGCCACCGTAGCCGTCGCGCGCCCACGGCCCGCCATGAACGAACAGCACCATCGGCACCGGCTGCGTGGCCTTGCCGCTGCCGGTGGGGTCGGCGGCTTGCGGCAGCGTCAGGTAGGACACCAGCGTCAGCCCGTCGCGCGACTTGATTTCCAGCGGCTGCATGGGCACCAGCGGCGCGCCTTCCATCTCGGGGCGGCTGACGTAGAGCTTGCTCAGGCGCTGGGCGCGGCGGTCGTACAGCCAGGTGCTGCTGGGCGCGGTCACCGGGTCCATCGCAACGATCCAGCGGTTGTTGTCTTCGCTGCGCGAGGTGATGCTGAACTGCCCCGGGGTGGCCGCCTGCAGGCGCTTCAGGTCGGTTTGCATGGCCGCGTCCAGGCCCACGTATTCGCTCTTCAGGTAGTCCACGGCATAGGCCTGCGCCACGCCCGTTTGCGGGTCGTACAAGGCCGAACCGATGTCGGCGCGCGCGTCTTGTGCCACCACCGTGGTGGCACCGGTGGCCAGGTTCAGGGCCACCAGCGCGGCCTTGTCGCGGCCGCGTGAATCGGTCCAGTACATGGTCTGACCGTCGGCGGCTATTTGCTGTGGTTGCGTGGTCTGCGAGTCTTCCAGGCCCACCGCCACGAAGGGTGTGGCCTCGGCCACGCCGGCCTTCAGGCGGAAATAATCGGAACCGCCGTCGGCGCGTGATTTCTGCGCCACGCGCAGGGTCAGCGTGTCGTCGGCCTCGAAGCCGCCGTAGCTGTCGTTCTTCAGCACCAGGCTCAGCTTGCCGCTGGCCAGGTCCAGGCTGTGCACGTCGTGCCAGCGCGCGTCGCGGTTGTTCAGGCCGACCAGGATGCGGTCTTTCACCTTGGTGCTGATGGCCACGATCTGTACCCGTGTCTTCTCGAAAGGCGTGTAGTTCTTCAACGTGCCGCTGGCCACCTCCACGCCATACAGCAGGAAGTTTTCGTCGCCGCCCTTGTCGTTGATGTAGAGCACGGTCTTCGAATCGGGCGACCAGAAGGTGGCGCGTATCGGGCGTTGCTTCTCGGCGGTCAGTGGCTTGGCCTGGGCCGGGTCGGCCACCGGTGCCACCCAGACATTCAGCACCCCGTCGCGCGGCGCGATCCAGCTCAGCCACTGCCCGTCGGGGCTGATGCGGCCGCCCACCTTGGACGGGTTGCCGAAGAGCCGGCTGCGTTCGATCAGCGGCACGGTGTTGGCGGCCGTGGCGGCTGCCGACGGTGCGCTCGGCGCGGTGGTGCAGCCGGCGGTGACGAGGACCGTGACGCTGGCAGCGGCCAGCAGGTTCAGGACGGGATGCTTCATGAAGACCTCGGAGGGTTGCGGACACCAACGCGGCGTCGGGCTGAGGCGCGGTTGTACCGCAGCCCCGGCCCGACGCCGAGCGGCACCGGGCTGCGCCGCCTACCGGAACTTGTAGCCGGCGGTCAGGTACACGAAGCGCCCGCGCACGTCGGTGCAGCTCAAGTCGCAGCTGCCGCGCCATTCGGCCTCAATTGCCCTAGAGTTCGCGCCTCTTGTTGCGCCACTTGTCCCAGCCGCCATGAGCCGGAGCCACCCGAATGACCGCACCCGTGAACCGACGTGGCTTTATGGCCACCGCAACCGCGACGGTGGCCGTCAGCGGCGTGATGGGTAGCAGCGCGCAAGCCGCCCAGGCCGCCCCCGCTGCCGTCGCGCCGTCGGTTCTGGAAGGGCAGGATGCCGCGGCCCTGCAAGCCCGCATGGCCGCTGGCCGCCTCAGCGCGGCGGGCCTGACGCGCAGCTGCCTGCGCCGCATTGCGGCCATCGACCATGCCGGCCCGCAATTGCGTTCGGTGGTCGAGATCAACCCCGACGCGCTGGCCCAGGCGCGCGCGCTGGACGCCGAGCGCAAGGCCGGCCGTCTGCGCGGCCCGCTGCACGGCTTGCCGGTGCTGATCAAGGACAACATCGCCACCGCCGACCGCATGGCCACCACCGGCGGGTCGCTGGCCTTGGCCGGCCTGCACGCGCAGCGTGACGCCCACATCGTCACGCGCTTGCGCGAGGCCGGCGCCGTCATCCTGGGCAAGACCAACCTCAGCGAATGGGCCAACTTCCGCAGCACGCGCAGCAGCAGCGGCTGGAGCAGCCGCGGCGGCCAGACCAAGAACGCCTACGCGCTGACGCGCACGCCCAGCGGCAGCAGCTCCGGTTCAGGCGTGGCCGTGGCCGCCGGCCTGTGCGTCTTCGCGGTGGGCACCGAGACCGACGGCTCCATCGTGTCGCCGGCCAGCCGCAGCGGCCTGGTCGGCTTCAAGCCCACGCTGGGCCGGGTCAGCCGCGACGGCATCATCCCGATCGCGGCCTCGCAAGACACCGCCGGACCGATGGCGCGCAGCGTGGCCGATGCGGCCTTGCTGATGTCGGTGCTGGCCGGCCCTGATGCGCGCGACGCCGCCACCGCCGCAGCACCGTCGCCAGCGGATTACCTGGGCGCACTGAAAAGCGACGCGCTGCAAGGCGCACGCATCGGCGTGGTGCGCAGCCCGCTGCCCAACCAGCCGCAGGCGCTGGCCTTGTTCGAAGCCGCACTGGTGGTGTTGAAGGCGCAAGGCGCGGTGCTGGTCGAGAACCTGCAAATTCCCAACCGCGACAAATACGCCACCACCGAATCGATGGTGCTGCTGCACGAATTCAAGCACGGTGTGGCCCAGTACCTGGCCGCCTTCCAACCCGACGCACCGGTGAAGAACCTGCAGGACCTGATCGCCTGGAACAGCGCGCACGCCGAGCAGGCCATGCCCTTCTTCGGCCAGGAACTGGTGCTGCAGGCCCAGGCCACGACCGGCCTGGACAGCAAGGAATACAGCGACGCGCTGGCCACCAACCACCGCTATTCGCGGGCCGAAGGCCTGGACGCGCTGTTCGCGGAAAACAAGCTCGACGCGGTGGTCACGGCCACCGGCAACCCGGCCTGGCGCATCGACCACATCCTGGGCGACTTCAGCACCCGGGCGGGTTTCACCGCGCCTTTCGCGGTGTCGGGCTACCCGCACGTCACCGTGCCGATGGGCCTGGTCGCCGAACTGCCGGTCGGCCTGTCTTTCGGTGCGCTGGCCTGGCAAGACGCCCGGCTGCTGGGCCTGGCGCACGCCTACGAAGTGGCCAGCCGCATGCGCCGCCCACCGAAGTTTCTGGCCGACACCGGCTGACATCGAATTCAGCAGCACCTCGCTAAACTGAAAAGAGCCCAGGCTGCCCGCGCGTGATGCGCGGCCCGACCCGGGCATGCAGATCCCACAACAACAGGAGACCCGACATGCACACCCCCCGAATCCAGCGGATCGCTGCGGCCTTGCTGGCCGGCAGCGCCGTCTGGGCACAAGCCCAGACGGCGCCGGCCACTGCGCCGGCGGCCGCACCGCCGCCGGCACCGTCGTGGCAGCAGGGCCGCACGGCCGAGCAGAACGCCTCGCCGCTGCACCCCATCGCGCCCATCTTCACCGGCCGCCCGGCCAGTGAATTGCCGGTCAACACGCTGAAGGTGCCGGCCGGTTTCAAGGTCGAGGTCTACGCCGACGGCATCCCCGAAGCACGCTCGCTGGCCTTGGGCGACAAGGGCACGGTCTTCGTCAGCAACCGCAACCTGACGGACGTTTACGCCATCGTCGACAAAGATGGCAAGCGCGAGGTCAAGCGCATCCTGAAAGGCCTGAAGTCGCCCAACGGCGTGGCCTTCGACAAGGGCACGCTCTACGTCGCCGAACGCGGCCGCATCACGCGCTACGACGGCATCGAAGACAGCCTGGACAGCCCACCGGCGGCCAAGGTGGTCATCGACAACCTCGACCCCACCAACCAGGCCGGCCACTTCTGGAAGTACCTGGCCATGGGGCCCGACGGCAAGCTGTACTTCAACATCGGCTCGCCGGGCAACATCGTGATGCCGGGCATCGTGCAGGCCAGCATCAACCGCGTCGACCCCAAGACTGGCGTGATGGAACAGTACGCGCGTGGCGTGCGCAACACCGTGGGCTTCGACTGGCACCCCAACACCAAGGACCTGTGGTTCACCAACCATGCCCGTGACTGGGTCAGCGACGACCTGCCCCACGACACGCTGAACCGCGCGGCCAAGAAGGGCATGGACTTCGGCTACCCGTTCTGCCACCAGGGCGACCTGCTCGACCCCGACTTCGGCAAAAACCGCAACTGCGCCGAATTCGACGCCCCGGTGATGAACCTGGGCGCCCACATCGCGCCGCTGGGCATGCGCTTCTACACCGGCAAGATGTTCCCGGCGGCCTACCAGAACAGCATGTTCATCGCCATGCACGGCTCGTGGAACCGAACGACCAAGCAGGGCTACAACGTGATGCAGGTGACGCTGGACGCCAAGGGCGTGCCGACGATGAAGCCCTTCCTGGAAGGCTTCCTGACCGACCCCAAGGCCGACCCGCCGATGTGGGGCCGCCCGGTGGACGTGCTGGTGATGAAGGACGGCGCGCTGTTGGTGTCTGACGACTACAACGGCATCGTCTACCGCGTCAGCTACAAGAAATGAAGCGGCTGCACACCGCCGGCGCGCTGGCGGCGCTGTGCGTCCTGGCGGCGTCGTCCGCCTGGGCGGCGGACCCCGAGGCGCTGCGCCAGCAGGCGCAAACTTGCGGCGTCTGCCACGGGGCCAACGGCAATTCGCCGACGCCCGAGGTGCCTTCGCTGGCCGGCCAGCCCAAGCAGTTCATCACCACGCAACTGGTGATGTTCCGCGAGGGCCGGCGCCTGAACCCGGTGATGGCCGCGCTGACGGCCAACATGAGCAACGCCGACATCAACGCGCTGGGCGGCCACTACGCCGGCTTGCCCGCGATGGCCACGGCAGCGCCGCCAAGCGAAGCCCAGCAGAAGGCCGGCCGTGCGCGCGCCGAGCAGCTGAACTGCGTGCAGTGCCACGGCCCGGCGCTGAAGGGCCAGCAGCACATCCCGCGGCTGGCCGGGCAGCAGGCGGCCTATCTGCGCACGCAGCTCTACGGCTTCAAGGCGCAGACGCGCTTCGACATGGACGGCAACATGACATCGGCCGCGCAGGCCATGACGGCCGACGACATCGAATTGCTGGCCACCTACATGGCCGCGCTGCCCTGAGACCACCTGGCGTTGCAAGCCCAGCCGACGCGCGCCCTAACCCCGGAGCCGCCATGACCCCGTCCGCCCCTGCCCTGAAGATCTGGTCGGCCCTGGCGGTCACCCTGCTGCTGGGGTGGAACCCCGCGCAGGCCCAGGAAAAATTCGTCTACCTGACCAACTGGTACGCCGAGGCCGAGCACGGCGGCTTCTACCAGGCGCTGGCGACTGGGCTGTACAGGAAAGAGGGCCTGGATGTCAGCATCCGCATGGGGGGTCCGCAGGTGAATGGCCTGCAACTGCTGGCCGCCGGGCAGGTGGACTGCATGATGGGCTACGACGTGCAGACCATGAAGGCGCGCGAGCAGGGCATCACCGCCGTGACGGTGGCGGCGGCTTTCCAGAAAGACCCGCAGGTGATGATCGGTCACCCCGAAAACTTCAAGCAGATGGCCGACCTGAAGGGCAAGACCATCCTGATCTCGGGCGACGCCCGCACCAACTTCTGGCCCTGGCTGCAGGCCACCTTCAAGTTGGACGAGAAGCAGGTTCGCCCCTACACCTTCAACATCCAGCCCTTCGTGGCCGACAAGAATGTGGTGCAGCAGGGCTACCTGTCCAGTGAGCCGTATGCCATCGAAAAGCAGGCCAAGTTCAAGCCGAACGCCTTCCTGCTGAGCGACCACGGCTGGCCGCCCTACACCACCACCATCGTCTGCATGGAAGCCACGCTGCAGAAGAAACCCAGGCAGGTGGCGGCCTTCATCAAGGCCAGCATGCAGGGCTGGAAGGCCTACATGACGGGTGACGCCAAATCCGTTGCCGCGGCGAACGCCCTGATCCGCAAGGACAACCCGGCCATGGGCGAGGATGAGTTGCTGAACGGCATCCGCCTGCTGAACGAAACTGGCATGGTGCTGGGTGGTGACGCGAAAACGATGGGCGTGGGCATCATCACCGACGCGCGCATGAAGACCACCTACGACATGCTGGTCCGCATGAAGCTGCTGGACCCGGCCAAGGTCGATGTGAAGAAAACCTACACCACGCAATTCGTCAAGGACCTGAAGGTGCTGCCCTGAATCGGATGCGGCCCCGGGCCCGCCCCGCCCTGAGATGAACGGCACGCCGGCCGTCGAGGTCCTAGCGGCCGAGAAAACCTACCCCAACGGCACGCGTGCGCTGCTGCCGGTCAACCTGACGGTGCGCGAAGGCGAATTCGTCACCCTGCTGGGCCCCAGCGGCTGCGGCAAGAGCACGCTGCTGAAGATGGTGGCCGGCCTGCTGCCACCCAGTGACGGCCGCCTGCTGCTGTGGCGCAAACCGGTCGATCAAGTGGGCTCCGTGTCCGGCAGCGGCCACCGTCTGAGCTTCGTCTTCCAGGAAGCCACGCTGATGCCCTGGGCCCCCGTGCGCAGCAATGTGCGGCTGCCGCTGGACCTGGCCGGTGTGCCCGCCGCCGAGGCCGCGCCGCGCGTTGAAAGTGCGCTGCAACTGGTGGGCCTGGACAAGTTTGCGGGCAGCCTGCCGCGCGAATTGAGTGGCGGCATGCAGATGCGCGTGTCCATCGCGCGCGGTCTGGTCACGCAGCCGCAACTGCTGCTGATGGACGAGCCTTTCGGCGCGCTGGACGAGATCACGCGCAACCGGCTGGACAGCGATCTGCTCGAACTCTGGCAACGCCAGAAGCTGACCGTCATCTTCGTCACGCACTCCATTCACGAAGCGGTTTTTCTCAGCCAGCGCGTGGTGGTGATGGCGGCGCGGCCGGGGCGCATCGTCGAGGAGTTCGCCATCGAAGAGCCGTATCCGCGCACCGCTGACTTCCGCGTGTCGACGGCCTTCAGCCAGCACGCCAAGCGGCTGCAGGACAGCCTGTTGCGTGCGAGTGGCGCCGAGGCGGACCTGGCATGAACCCCAACGCGCAGAAGTTCATCGGGCCGCTGCTGGTGGCGGTGGTGCTGATCGCCTTGTGGCACGGCCTGGTCGTCTACTACGAGGTGCCGGTGTTCCTGGTGCCGCCACCGCTGCGCGTGGCGCAGGTGCTGTTCGAAGACGCCGGCCTGCTGTTCGGTGCGCTGCTGACCACGATGAAGATCACGCTGCTGGCCTTCGCCTGCGCCACGGTTCTGGGCGTGCTGATCGCCTTCGCTTTCGTGCAGAGCCGGGTCATCGAGGTGGCGCTGTTTCCCTATGCCGTGCTGCTGCAGGTGACGCCCATCGTGGCCATCGCGCCGCTGGTCATCATCTGGGTCAAGGACCCGACCGCCTCGCTGGTCATCTGCGCCACGCTGGTCGCGCTGTTTCCCATCATCGCCAACACCACGCTGGGTTTGCGCAGCGTGAACCCGGCGCTGCTGAGCTACTTCAAGTTGAACCGCGCCAGCCGCTGGCAGACACTGGTGCGGCTGCGCATCCCCAGCGCGCTGCCCTACTTTTTCGGTGGGCTGCGCATCAGCAGCGGGCTGAGCCTGATCGGCGCGGTGGTGGCCGAATTCGTGGCCGGCACGGGCGGCACCGGCACCGGGCTGGCCTATCAAATTCTGCAGGCCGGCTACCAGCTGAACATCCCGCGCATGTTTGCGGCACTGCTGCTGATCACCGTCACCGGCGTGCTGCTGTTCGCGGCGATGGCGGGCTTGTCGAAGTGGGCGCTGGGGTCGTGGCATGAAAGCGAGCACAGCCATGACTGACCTGTTGATCCACCGTGCCGACCACCTGTGGACCGGCCTGCGCGGCGACGCGATGCGGGCCAGAACCGGCCTGCCTGCCGATCAGTCTGCCGTGATCTTCGCGTTCCTCACCACGCGGCCCCAGCGCTCGATCTCGCCCTTCAGGTAGCGGCCGAATTCCTCGGCGCCCAGCGCGTGCACGCGGTAGCCCTTCTGCTGCACCTTGTCGGTGATGTCGGGCGTGTTCATGATCTTCAGGAACTCGCGCGAATAGCGGTCCACCACCGTGTCGGGCGTTCGGGCCGGCGCCATCATCGCGGTCCAGTTTTCGACCACCAGATCGGGCAGGCCGGCTTCGCGGGCGGTGGGCACGTCGGGCAGGTCGGGGTGGCGGGTCAGGCTGCAGATGGCCAGCGCGCGCAACTGTCCCGACTTCACGAAGGGCAGCGAGTTCGGGAAGTTCGAAAAGCTGACATCGACATGGCCGGCAATCAAGTCGGTCATCGACGGCGCGCCGCCCTTGTAGGGCACGTGGACGATCTTGCTGCCGTTCAGGTCGTTGAACAGCTCCAGCGTCAGGTGCGGGCCCGAGCCGCTGCCGGCCGAACTGGCATTCAGGCTCTTGCTCTTGCTCACCGCCATCAGCTGCCTGAAGTCCTTGATGGCACTGGCGGTGGGCACCACCACCAGCATCGGCGAATCGGCCAGCAGCGCCACCGGGCGCAGGTCGCGCGTCAGGCTGAAGGGCGCGTTCGGGAACAGGCTGACGTTGACCGCGTGCGACTGCGTGATGGCCAGGATCTGGCTGCCGTCGGCCACGCCCTTGGCGACGATGTCGGCACCCGTTTGCGCGTTGGCACCGCCCCGGTTGTCGATGACGACGTTGAGCTTCCAGTTCTCGCCCAGGCGCTGGCCGACGATGCGCGCCATCACGTCGGTCAACCCGCCGGCGACGAAGGGCACGACCAGTTTCACGTTGCTGCCAGCCTGTTGGAATTCGGCCTGCGCCCACGCGGCACGCGACAGCGCGGTGGCCGCAGCCAGCGTGCTGATGTGCTGCAGGGCCTTGCGGCGCGACGGTCGGTCCAGCGCGTTCAGCGGTTTCATTTGTTGCGTCCCATCAGCAGGTCTTCGAAAGCTTTCGTGGCGCGTTCGGCGTTGTCCACCGCGAACACCGGGTCCACAAGCAGCATGCGGGCGCCGCTGGGCGGCGGTTGCAGCTTGCTGAGCGCCGCATTGAAGTCCAGGCTGGCCAGCAGCTTTTGCGTGTCTTCCGACAGCAGGTAGTCGTGGAACAGCAGGGCCGCGTTGGGGCGCGGCGCGCGCCGGGCGATGGCACCCACGAAGGCCTGCGCCACGATGGGGTCGAGCACGAAGCTGTCGATGGTGGCACCCTTGCGCTTGGCCTTCTCGGGCAGGTCGCGGTAGACGGCCAGGGCCAGCGGCACTTCGCCGGATATCACCAGGTTGTTCAGCAGCGACATGCCCAGCCGAGACTGCAGGCCGTTCTTCGCCGCCAGTTCGGTGAAGAAGCGCGCGCCCCTGTCCTTGTCCTTCTCGTCCGCCATGCTGGTGATGAGCGTCAGGTACCACTCGTCCAGCTTGCTTTCCACCGCCAGCTTGCCCTTCCACTTCGGGTCCAGCAGGTCGGCATAGGTCTTGGGCAGGTCTTCCTTTTTCACCGCCTTGGTGTTGTAGGTGGGCACCAGCACGTTCAGCAGCACCGGCGCCCATTCGCCGTGCGATGGCACGGCGGCGGGCACCAGGTTGCGCGTGTAGGGCGACTTCACCGCTGCCAGTCGCTTCTCGCGCCGCAGCGCTTCCATCTCGGTGGACGGCATCAGCACCACGTCCACTTCGTGCCGTTCGCCGGCGGCTTCGCTGAGCACGCGCTGCAGCACGTTGGTGGCACCCGAACGCCAGGCCGTCACCTTGATGCCGGTCTGCTTCTCGAAGGGCTCGATCAGCGCTGGCAGATCCTGCGGCCGGAAGGCCGTGTACAGCGTCAGCTTGCCTTCCTTCTTGGCGGCGGCCAGCAGCCGGGTGGCGCGGTCGGCACCTTCGTAGCTCAGCAGCGCGCTGTCGGGTGATGGCGCTTGGGCCCGCACGGTCGAAGGCGCGAACAGCGCGCCCGCGCCCACGGCCAAGGCCAAGGCCAGCGCGGTGATGGCGGCCAGCTGGCGTCGGCGGGTGCCGGTTCCTGCGGAAGGTTTGCGGCTCACGGTGTCTCCTTCAGCCCTTTTCGGGCTGGTCATTCGTGCCTTGCGTGTCCTTGATCTCGGTGTTCATCGCCACGTCCTTGCGGCGCATCTTGGCAATCTCTTCGCCGGTGATGAAGTAGTCGCCCTTCACCGCGCGCTGCGCCATCTCTTCGTTGCGCGCCGACCAGTCGCCCAGCGAATAACCGAACCACGGTGCTTCGGGACGCAGCGGCGGCAGGCCCAGTTCTTCCCAGATCGCCTTAGCGTTCTCCATGTATTCGCGCTTGGGCAACGCGATGGGCGGGAAGTCGTCCTTCAGCGTCGCATCGATCAGCATCGACGCATCGACACCGCCGTTGCGCTTGCTGCGCGGCCCGTGGCCCTGTTCGCGGTGCTGCAGCATCTGCACGTCCAGCGCGAAGTTGGCGCGGTAGCTCATCGCCCACAGCAAAGCGTCGGCGTTGTCGGGGTCGATGTCCTCGTTCACCGCCAGCACCATCTTGCCGCCCGACCGCAGCAGCGACGCCGCGCCATAGAGCGCACGCCAGACTTCGGTGGTCGGCATCTTGCGGTCCACCACCACCACCAGCACCTTGCGCAGGTTGGTCAGCGGCTCGTGCATGCTGACGTGCTTGACGCCGCGGATGCCGAGTTGTTTCGTCAAGTGATTGAGGAACACCGGCTCCAGCGCCACCCGCTTGATCAGGCTGCTCTCGCTGGGCGTGACCTGCGAAATGATGGACGTCAGGATGGCCTTCTTGCGCCGCGTGATCGCCGTCACTTCCATGTAGGCGTTGAATTCCTGCAGGTTCACGTGGCCGTGCGATTCACCGAAAGGTGCTTCCGGTTCCAGCCATTCGGTGTTGATGAACCCTTCGATGACGATCTCGGCCTCGGCCGGCACCAGCAGGTCCACCGTCACGCACTTCACCACGCGAATCGGTTCACCCGCGAGGCCGCCGGCCACGTGCAGTTCGTCCACGTCGATGGGCAGCTTCTGCGCCGAGGTGAAGGCCACGCAGGGCGGGCAGCCCAGGATGACGGCGGCCGGCAACCGTTCGCCGCGCGCCTTGGCCTTTTCCCAGTGGGCGTAGATGCCGGGCTGGTTCTCCAGCGACGGGTTCATGCCCAGCCGGCGCGGCGCCTTCAGCTGGCCGCGGTAGATGCCCATGTTCTGGATGCCGCTGTCGGGGTCCTTGCTGATGTATTGCGACAGCGTGGTGTAGGGCGCGTTGTCCCAGCCCGGCGTGCTGATGGGCAGCGGGATGCCGTCCAGCGCCTGGCCCGGCACGTCGAGCGCGTCGCCCTGGATGACGATCTCCTGGCAGGGCGCGTCGGCCGCATCGACCACCTGCGGCGCGATGGGGTGGGCCATCGCACGCGTCCAGGTGGCACCGATGTCGGCCAGTTCGCAGTCCATGCCCACGCTGTAGATCTGCCGGCTGGCGGCCAGCGCACCCACCACCACGGGGATGTCGTAGTGCTTGCCCTTGCTGTCGGTGACGTTGGTGAACAGGAAGGCCTTGCGGTCGGGTTCCTTGATGCCGCCACGGAACTGCCAGCGCACCAGCGGGTGCAGTTCGGTGTCCTTGTTGATGGCCCGGTCGACGGTGATCAGCAGGCCCTGGCGGTCAAGCTCGGCCAGGTGTTCGTGCAGGTCGCGGTAGTTGCGCGTTGGGGGCGCGGGCGGTGTGATGGGCCGTGTGATGGGTGGTGTTTCGGGTTGGCTCATGCGTTCTTTCCTGGCAATTCGTCAGGCCTGAATTTGCTTTCGGCTTTCACGTCATTCCTTTGCTGTTTCAGGCTGACTGCGCCGTTTTCCAGGTAGCGCCCCGTGGCGGCGCGCGCGGCGGCTGCGTCCCACTGCGGCAGCCAATCGCCCAGCGAATAGCCGAACCACGGCGGCTGCGGGCGCAGCGCGGGCAGGCCCAGCTCTTCCCAGATGGCCTTGCTGCGTTCCATGTACTCGCGCTTGGGCAGGGCCAGCGGCGGCATCTCGCCCTTCATCGTGGCGTCCATCAGCAGCGTGCTGTCTTCTTCGCCGTCGTTCTCGCGCTTGGGACCGTGGCCCTGGCCGCGGTGGTCCAGCGTGCGCACGTCGTGCACCGGGTTCATGCGGTAGGCCATGGCCCAGAACAGCGCGTCGGCGTTGTCGGGGTCGATGTCGGCATTCACGGCAATGCAGATCTTGCCGCAGTCGCCCTTGAAGAAAGCCGCGCCGTACAGCGCCCGCCAGATCTCGGTCTTGGGCACGCCCTTGTCGAAGACGATGACCGTGACGCGCAGCAGGCCGGTCAGCGGCTCGTGCAAGGACACACGCTGCACGCCGCGGATGCCTAAAGCGTTTTTCAGATGCGCCAGGAACAGCGGTTCGTAGGCCACGCGCTTGATGACGCTGCTCTCGCTGGGCGCCACCTGGCTGATGTAGGACGGGATGACCGGCGCCGTGCGGTG
>JANMZP010000118.1:0-13868 GCA_031383435.1 Betaproteobacteria bacterium
CTGCGCGAGATCGGCTGCCGCTTCAGCATCGACGACTTCGGCACCGGCTATTCGTCACTGGCCTACCTGAGCACGCTGCCTTTCGACAGCCTGAAGATCGACCGCTCTTTCGTGATGGGCATGGACCAGCAGGCGCAGAACGTCGAGATCGTGCGCGCGGTGGTCAACCTGGGCCGTTCGCTGGGCAAGCAGATCATCGCCGAGGGCATCGAGACGGCCGAACAACTGGCCACGCTGAAAGAACTGGGCGTGGACATCGGCCAGGGCTACCTGCTGTCGCGGCCCCTGCACCGCGACAAGGTGCAGGCCCTGCTGGACGCGGAAACGGTGCCCGCCTGAGTGGCCCGGCGCACGCTGACCAGCCGCCTGTCGCGGGCCCGCGATGCGCGCCAGCGCGCTGCGGTGGGACACTGTGCACCCCCCCCTGAACCGGAGCGCACTTCGTGATCCTCGAAATAGCCGACATCCGCATCCCCGCAGGCCAGAACGCCGCCTTCGAAGCCGCCATCCAGCACGGCCTGGCCACCGTGGCCAGCAAGGCCCCGGGCTTCCAGGGCGCCACGGTCAACGCAGGCATCGAAAGCCCCGAGCGCTACGTGCTGCAGATTTTCTGGGACACGTTGGAAGACCACACGGTGGGTTTCCGCCAGGGCCCGCTGTTCGCCGAATGGCGCGCCATCGTCGGGCCGTTCTTTGCCGCGCCGCCGGTGGTGGAGCACTTCACGCTCGTCACCAAGTTCTGAACATGGCGGGCACCCGTGAAGCCGCGCTGGCCGGCGCGCAGGCCCATTTCGACAGCGGCGTCTTCCTGCGCGACCTGAGCCGTCGCGTCGCCATCCGCACCGAAAGCCAGGACCCCGCATCGGGCCCGGCGCTGCAGGCCTACCTGGCCGACGAGATCGCGCCGGCACTGGCCGGTCTGGACTTCAGCAGCCAGATCCACCCCAACCCGGAAGCCGCCTACGGCCCGCTGCTGATCGCCACGCGCCACGAAGGCGACAGCCTGCCCACCGTGCTGGTCTACGGCCACGGCGACGTGATCCGCGGCCAGGACAAGAGCTGGACAAAAGGTGCCGGCCCGTGGGTGGTGGCGGTGGACGGCGAGGGCGACAGCCAACGCTGGTACGGCCGGGGCACCGCCGACAACAAAGGCCAGCACAGCATCAACTTCGCGGCGCTGGCACAGGTGCTGGCGGCGCGCGGTGGCCGCCTCGGCTTCAACGTCAAGGTACTGATCGAGACCGGCGAGGAAACCGGCTCGCCCGGCCTGGCCGCTTTCTGCGCCGCGCACCAGGCAGACCTGGCCAGCGACGTGCTGATCGCCAGCGACGGCCCGCGCCTGCGGCGCGACCGGCCCACGGTTTTCCTCGGTTCACGCGGGGTGGCCAACTTCGATATGACGCTGACCCTGCGCGAAGGCGGCCACCACAGCGGCAACTGGGGCGGCCTGCTGCGCAACCCGGGCACGGTGCTGCTGAACGCCATCGCTTCGATGGTCGATGGCCACGGCAAGATCCTGGTCGAAGCGCTGCGCCCGCCGCCCATTCCGGCCAACGTCCAAGCCGCGCTGGCCGACCTGCAGTTCGGCGGCGACCCGGGCGACCCCGAAGTCGACGCGGGCTGGGGCGAACCCGGCCTGAGCCCGGCCGAACGCGTCATCGCCTGGAACACGCTGGAGGTGCTGGCCTTCAAGACCGGCAACCCCGACTTCCCGGTCAACGCCATCCCGCACACCGCCAAGGCCACGCTGCACCTGCGCCACGTGGTGGGCACCGATGTCGGCGACATCGCCGGTGCGGTGCGGGCCCACCTGGCCGCGCACGGTTTTGCGGGCATAGCCGTGACCGAGCCGGTGGTGATGGCCGCCACCCGGCTGGACCCCGACAACGCCTGGGTGCGCTTCACGCTGGCCTCCATCCAGCGCAGCACCGGCAAGCTGCCGGCGCTGCTGCCCAACCTGGGCGGCAGCCTGCCGAATGACGTGTTTGCCGAGATCCTGGGCCTGCCCACCGTGTGGGTGCCGCACAGCTACGCCGCCTGCAGCCAGCACGCGCCCGACGAACACGTGCTGGCCAGCGTGATGCGCGAAGGCCTGACGCTGATGACGGGGCTGTTCTGGGACCTGGGCGAAGCCGCCGCCCGCCTGCCCCGCCGACCCGCAAAATGGCATCCAACCCCCTCGGAGACCGCATGAACGCACGTGCCACCTTCACCCGCATGGAACACAGCACCCAGCAAGACTGGGCCGCCATCGTCCCTGAAGCCATGAAGATGGCCGCCACCCTGCCCGACCGCGTGCTGGCGCATCTGTTGCTGCTGGATGGCGACTACGGCGGTTTCCCCATCGACCGCTACAGCCACTGCCTGCAGACGGCCACGCTGGCGCTGAAGGACGGGCGCGACGAGGAATACGTGGTCTGCGCGCTGCTGCACGACATCGGCGACACGCTGGGCAGCTACAACCACCCCGACATCGCGGCGGCCATCCTGAAGCCTTTCGTCAGCGAAGCGAACCTGTGGATGGTGCAGAACCACGGCATCTTCCAGGGCTACAACTTCTTCCACCACATCGGCCTGAACCGCGACATGCGCGACATATTCAAGGGCCACCCACACTACACGCGGGCCGAGGAATTCATCGCGCTCTACGACAACCCGGCTTTCGACCCGCAGGCCGAAACCCTGCCCATCAGCGAATTCGAGCCGATGCTGCGCCGCGTGATGGCCAAGCCCCGGCAGTCGATCTACAAGAAGGCGATGGAGCCAGCCAGCCCCCCCGCCCAGGCCTGATCGCAGCGCAGCCCCATGCCTGCACTCGACCTCTCCGCCAGCGCCAGCGCCCACGACTTCAGCGACCTGCACGCCGCGCTGCGCGGCTGCGTGGACCGCCACATCCTGCCCGGCGTGTCGCACGCGGTGCTGCGCGGGCACGAACTCATAGCCGTCGGCTGCACCGGCTGGGCCGACATCGAAGACCGCGTGCCGCTGCGCACCGACCACCTCTTCCGCGCGATGTCCAACACCAAGCTGGTGACCAGCATCGCCGCGCTGCTGCTGTGGCAGGAAGGCCGCTTCGACCTGGACGAGCCGGCAGCACGCTTCGTGCCGCAGCTGGGCGGTTTGCGCGTGCTGAAGCCGGGCGCCACGTCCATCACCGACACCGAAGCGCTGGCCAGCCCCATCACCATCCGCCAGCTGTTCACCCACAGCGCGGGGCTGAGCTACGGCCTGCACGGCCTGTTCAATCCGAACACGCCGCTGTTCAAGGCCTATGACGAGCGCAAGATCAGCAGCTACCTGCGCAGCACCGCCGAGATGGTGGACCTGCTGAGCGAGATGCCGCTGAAGTTCCAGCCCGGCACGGGTTGGGAATACTCGGTGGCCACCGACGTGCTGGGCCACCTCGTCAGCGTGGTCAGCGGCCAAGCGCTGGGCGACTTCTTCCGCGCTCGCATCTTCCAGCCGCTGGGCATGGCCGACACCGGCTTCGTCATTCCCCAAGACCAGCAGCACCGCCTGGTGGCCTATTACGACGGGGCCGACCCGCTGGCGCCGAACGAGCCGGGCTTGAAGAAGCGGGTCGACTTTCCGCACCCCGACGCCAACCTGAAGCCGCTGCCGCGCGTGTCGGGCGGCGGCGGCTTGGTCAGCAGCCTGGGCGACATGGTGACGCTGCTGCGCAGCCTGATCGTGCCAGGCCCGGGCAGCACCGCCAGCACCGCCAGCACCGCCAGCACCGCGAACCCGCCCACCATCCTGAAGCCCGAAACGGTTGCGCTGATGATGCAGAACCACCTGCCGGCCGGTCAGCACATCGGTTTCGCCACCACCGGCGAGGTGCACGGCCGCGGCTTCGGCCTGGGCGGCTGCGTGACGCTGCAGCCCACCCGCTTCGACCCGGCGGCTTCGACCGGTGAATTCCAGTGGGGCGGCCTGGCCGGCACGCACTGGTGGATCTCGCCGCGCACCGGCCTGGCCGGCGTGCTGATGACACAGCGCCACCTGGGTTTCTGGAACCCGTTTGCCTTCGATTTCAAACGGCTTGCGTATGAGGCTGGGTATGCGGCTGGGTATGCGGCTGCGAACGCTGCTGAGAATGCTGCTGTGAACGCGGCTGCGGCGGCCTGAACCATGGCCGAACACACCGTCTTCGTCTACGGCACGCTGAAGGAAGGCTTCCGCAATTTCCACATCAACCACGGTCTGCGCGTGCCGGGTGAATTCGTCACCGTGCAGCCGCACGCGCTGTGCATCGTGGGCGCGTTCTGGCTGCCTTGGCTGTTGCAGGGCGAAGCTGCAGCCGGCGCGAGCCAGCCCGTGGTCGGCCAGATCTACACCGTGGACGACGCCGGCCTGGCCGCCATGGACCAGTTGGAACAGATCGACGAGGCCGGCTGGTACGAACGCCAGCGCATCGCGGTGCGCGACCGCCACGACGCGCAGGCCGAGGTGCTGCAACCGTGGGTCTACTTCGGCAGCCGCGAAGGCTTGGCGGCCGGCGGCAAGCGCCTGGGGCCCATCGCCGAATACACCTTGGCCCACCAGGACCTGCTGCCGCGTGAGCAGTGGCCCTTGGGTTGAAGCAGCCGTCGAAGCCGGCGCTGAAAGAACCCCGATGCCAGACCGCGAAGAACGCCGCCGCCTGAAGGTGGGCATGGCCATCACGCCCGAAGAATTCGAGCTGATGACCGATGCCCAACTGGCGCGCCTGGTGCCCAAGGCCTACCGCGAATTCTTCCCCGGCAAGGACGACTGCGGCGACGGCTTTTTCTACCTCCACGACGGCACCGCCTGGAGCTTCTACAAGGGCGACTTCCTGGACGGTTGACGCCCCGGGTTCAGGCGCGGGTGCGGCGGCGCACGGCAGCGCCGATGGCCGGCAGGGCCAGCGCCATCAGCAGCCAGGTCGACGGTTCGGGCACGGCGGCTGGCGGGTTCAGCGTGAAACCGCCACCCAGCACATTGCCGGCCACCGAGGTGGCGTCGAACAGGCGCAGGCCCACGGCGCTTTGGCCGTCGGCAAAGGTGCCGCTGGTGAAGGTGTAGAAGTTGCCGATGTAGTTGTTCAGCTCGAACACGCTGCCCGCCGTGGGGCCGCTGAGCGCCAGCTCGGTGCCGAAGAAGTTGATGCTGTTGCTGCCCATCGCGAAGAACGAGGCGTCGGCCCCCGCAAAGCGCGTGTAGCTGCCGCCGGTGACGTTGATGGCCGCGGTGCCATGGGCGAAGACACCCCCGTTCACCGTCAGGCTGCCGCCCATCGTGGCCTGCAGCACGGGCTGGCTGAGGTTGGCCATGGTGCGCACGCCGCCGTTCACGGTGCCGCCCTGCAAGTTGACCGCCTGGCTGCCGCCTTGCGTGCGCACGCCCCACTGCGCCCCGCCGCCCGGGCCGCCGGTCACGGTGCCGCCGGTCATCGTCAGCGCGCTGTCTTCCGTGATGTAGATGGCCGCACCTTGCAAGGACTGCACCAGGCCGCCGTTGACCGTGATGACGCTGCCGCGGGCACCCGCGATGCCCGGCTGCGAGCCGGTGGCACGCAAGGTACCGCCGTTGACGTCCAGCGTGCCGTTGATCGGGTAGGCCACGACGGCCACGCCGTTTTCAACCAGACCGCCGTTGATGGTGGCGTGCGCTCCGGCCGCACCGGCCGCACTGCCGGCCACCGAAATGGCGCGCAGCGAGCCGCCGTTGACGATGACCGTGGAGGTGTCGAAAGCGCTGACACCGCCGCCGAAGCCGTTGCTGGAGTTCTGGCTGAAGGTGCCGCCCTGGATGCGCAGCAGGCTGTTGCTGTAGGCGTCAAGGCCGCCCCCGGTCTGGTCGTTGTAGACGAAGCTGGCCGGGGCCACCACATCGACCTGCAGGTTGGGCACGCGGGTGACGATGCCGTTGAGGATCTGCGAAGCGCCGACCAACACGGTCTGGCCGACGTAGTTGCCGTTCAGCGGGTTGCCGCCGGCGATGGTGCGGTTGGTGGTGACGTATTCGACGGCGGCGGCTGGCAGCGCCAGCGCACCCAGCAGGGCGGCAGCGCCCAGGGCGGGCAGGGACAACTTGAAGCCGGTCGGCAGGGCGGTGTTCATGGTGGGTCTCTTTTGCTTGGGGCCAGGTGGCGTGCAGCTTGCCGTGAACGCCACGGTGCTTATCCCTGATCGCAGGCCCAGCGCCGCAAAAGGATCACGCCGGCCGACCGACCCCCCGGCTCAGGTGGGGCACCGCTGCAGCCGCGTCAGACGGACAGCCGCTGCACGGCGGCCGGCACCCAGCGGTGGGCCCACAGCCGCTGCGGGAAGACCAGCTCGGCATGTTCGGCACCCAGGCGCAGCAGGGCCTGCAGGTTGGCCCCGTTGCCGGCGGTGGGCAGGGGGTAGGCGCACAAGGTCAAGGCACCATGCGTTTTCGTCACCCGGTGCACCAGGTCTTCAAAGGCCACCGCTTCGTCGGTGCGGCCGGCCTCGAAGAGCGTCGGTGCCAGGTCACCCACCGCGCGCACCCGCTGGCGGCGGCGGCCGCTGGCATCGGCCTGCATCAAGGGGTTCAGCAGCGCCTCGGCGCGAACCAGGTCGAGCCGGCCTTCCAGTTCCATCTGCGCGAAGGCGGCTTCGCTGTCGACGGCCAGATAGTCCGCGCCTGCCAGGTCGACGCCGCGTGCCCGCAGGCTGTGTTCGACGGCCAGCCGGTTGGGCCGCGTCAGCAGCGCCAGGCAGCGGTCCCCGGCTTGCAGACCCGCGACGAAGAAGTCGGTCACCGGCTCAACCGGGTAGTGATCTTCGTAGAAATGTGCGATGTGATTGCACATGCGACTTGCCCCCGGCTGCACCATCGCACGACGCGATCGGCGCAGCCTAGCCACGGCCCGGTCGCCAGACTGTCCGGTTCCGTACACAGCGCCGCCAGAGCGGCCGGGTTCAGGGTATGTCCGAAGCCCAGGGCCTTGCCGGCCACGAACCGCGCAGTCAGGCCGGCAGTTCCAAAGTCACCGTGGTGCCACCCACCGCGCCAGCCGCCCCCTCCAAGGCACCCACCCCACCCACCCCACCCACCCCACCCACCACGCTGGCCACGGCGACCGTGCCGCCATGCAGTTCGGCAATGCGCTTGACGATGGCCAGCCCCAGGCCCTTGCCTTCGTCGCTGGTGGCCGGTGCCACGCTGCTGCGGCTTTGGTAGAGGCGGTCGAAGAGGTGCGGCAGGTCGGCCGCCGGGATGCCCGCACCGGTGTCGGCCACCTGCACGCGCACGGTGCTGCCGCCGCCGTTCAAGCCGTCCGCCGCGACCGACCCGGCCGTCAGCGTGATGGCACCACCGGCGGGCGTGAACTTCAGCGCGTTGTCGAGCAGGTTGGCGACCGCGCGCTCGAAGAGTTCGGCGTCCACGGCGGCCACTGGCGGCGCGCCATCGGGCCCCTTCACCTGCAGCGCCACGCCCTGGCGCGCGGCGCGGTCGGCGTAGCGCAGGGCGATGTCGTCCAGCATCTCGGCCAGGTCCAGGCGCATCGGGTGCAACTGGAACTGCGGCTCGTCCAGCAGCGCCAGATCGCCCAGCGAACGCACCATGCCGGCGGCGTTGCGGGTGTTGCGCAGGGCCACTTCGATGAGGTGGCGGTCGCTGTCCATCACCGCCCGGTCAGCGCCCTGCCAGCGCGCTTCCAGCGTTTCCAGGCAGGCCACGGTGGCGGTCAGCGGTGAACGCAAGTCGTGCGACAGGTTGCTGACGCTTTCGCGGCGGAACTGGTCCAGCCGCTTGAGTTCGTCCCACTGCAGGCGCAGGGTGCCCAGCAGCGCCGCAAAGCCACTGCGCAGGCGGCTGAACTCGTCGTGCGCGCGCTGCTGCGGTGCCGCTTTGGCGGCCGCGCCGCGACCGCGCGCGCCGCGGTCTGCACCGGGGTCGAACCCAGCGTCCACAGCAGCGCCGAAACCGGCGTCCACGTCAGCGCCGAAACCGGCGCGGGCCACGGCGGCGACTTCGTCGCTCAGCACCCGCAAGGGGCGCGTCACGTTGACGATGACCCAGGCCCCCAGCAGCGCCGTCAGCAGGCACACCACGCCCCCCGCCAACAAGGCCGGGGCGGCGGCGGTGCTGCGCAACAGCGCCAGGCGTTGCGCCGGCAGGCCGGGCTTGCGGCAGACCAGGTACAGGTAGCCGGCCACGCCGCTGGGTGCCCGGATCTGGGCGCGCTGCAGCGGCCGCGCCGCCACCACGGCGTCGCGGTCCATGTATTCGGGGTCGTCGCCCATCACATAGGCCCCGCCCCGGCCGTCGCCGCTGGCTGCCGCCGCCACCGCCTGCTGCACCGGCGGCAGGGTCACCTTGAAGCCTGCCGGCAAGGGCATGCCGGTGCTGGCCAGCACCGTGCCCTGGGCGTCCAGCAGGTAGAGCTGGCTGTCGGGTTCGAAGACCAGCAGCGTGCGCAACAGGCCGGCCAGTTCGGCCGGGTTGCGCACCTGCTGGTCCAGCAGGTCGTCGTGCAAGGCCACCACGCGGCCCAGGAAAGCGTCACCGCGCTGCCAGAGGCTTTCGTGTTCGAAGCGCTGAAAGGCCACCGCCACGGCGACGATCACGCCGATGGCGGTGGCCAGCCCGGTGAGGATGATGGTCAGTGCAAGCCGGAAGCGGACCGTCACGGGGGCGCATCCCGGAACTTGTAGCCGGCACCCCGCACCGTCAGGATGTAGCGCGGCTGCAGCGGGTCGTGTTCGACCTTGGCGCGCAGCCGGTTGATGTGCGTGGTGACGGTGTGTTCATAGCCTTCATGGCTGTAGCCCCACACCGCGTCGAGCAGTTGCGCGCGGCTGAAGACCTGGCCCGGGTGGCTGGCAAAGTGCAGCAGCAAATCGAATTCCAGCGCCGTGAAGTCGAGCACCCGGCCCTGGATGCGCACCTCGCGCCGCGCGGCCACGATCTCCAGTTCACCGTTGCGCACCGCAGCACTGCTGGCGGGTGCGCTTTGCGCGGCCTGCAGCAGGGCCGCGCGGCGCAGCAGCGCCTTCACGCGGGCCAGCAGTTCGGCCATCGAGAAGGGCTTGGTCAGGTAGTCGTCGGCGCCGAGCTCCAGGCCCAGCACGCGATCGAGCTCGGTGCTCTTGGCGGTGAGCATGAGGATCGGCGTGGCGCGCCCGCGCGCGCGCAGTGCCTTGCAGACCTCGAGCCCGTCGAGCAGCGGCATCATCAAGTCGAGGATCAGCAGGTCGCTGGCGCGCTCTTGCTGGCTGGCCAGCGCAGCGCGCCCGTCGGCCACCGCGGTGACCTCGTAGCCGGCCTGCTGCAGGTTGAGCGCGATGAGGTCGCGGATGTCGACCTGGTCTTCGGCAACGAGGATCTGGCTGGCCATGGGCAGGGGCGCGGGTCCGGGTATGGGTGCGGTCGGGCGGTGGGGGTGGCAGCCGGGGAGTCGACCCCCGACACCGCGTTCTTACACCGATGTGATCTGGCTGTGATCTTTGGTGAGCACCGCGCGAGATGCGTTTTGCACAGTGTAGCCATCGCCACCGCCCGCACACGCCCGCACTGGAGCCCCTCATGCAAGCCACCCTCGCCACCCCGCAAGCCCCCCCCTGCGCCCTGGGATGGGCCGACCTGGCCTGCCACCGCGGCTACCTGGTGGCCTTTGCGCGCCGCCGCCTGATGGACCCGGCCCTGGCCGAAGACCTGGTGCACGACGTCTTCGAGGCCGTTGTCACCGGTCGCGCCGACTTCGGCGGCCGCGCTGCGCTGCGCAGCTGGCTGGTGGCGATCCTCAAGCACAAGATCGTCGACCTGGTGCGTCAGCGCAGCGGCCACGACAGCCTCGACCAGGGCGACGGCGAAGACGGTGGCGCTCTGGAGTTCGAATGCCCGCTGCCGCGCCCCGACGAGGTCGCCGAGCATCGCCAGCGCCTGCGCCGCACGCTGCACCGCATTGCCGAGCTGCCCGACAAGCTGCGCCAGGTGATGGAGCTGCGCGTGCTGCAGGACCGCAGCACCGAAGACGTCTGCCGCACGCTGGCCATCAGCGAGCAGAACCTCTTCGTGCGCCTACACCGCGCGCGCCGCGTGCTGGTGGCCTGAGGCGCCGCCGCGCCGTCAGCGCCGTCAGCGCCGCCAGCGCCGCCCGTGGCGCGCGCGCTCAGCCTGCCAGCAGCCGGTCCACGACGAGCAGCAGGGCCTGCAGGTCGAGCGGCTTGGTGATGTAGTCCTCGAAGCCGGCGCGCTGCGCCTTGTCGTGGTCGGCAGGCATGGCGTTGGCGCTCACCGCCATCACCGGCGTGCTGCGCGTGGCGGCGTGGCGGCGCAGGTGGCTGAGCACTTCGTAGCCGTCCATGCCGGGCAGCTGGATGTCCAGCAGCACCAGATCGGGCTTTTGCTGCGCCGCCAGGGTCAGCCCGGCCTGCGGCAAGTCGGTCATGAGCAGCCGGATCGCCGGGCGGTGGGCCAACATGCCGGCCATCAGGATCTGGTTGACTTCGTTGTCTTCGATGTAGAGCACCGTGTGCTGGCGCTGCGCCGAGGGCTGGGCCGCAGGCGGTGCCAGCGGTGCCAGCGGTGCAAGCAGCGCCAGCGGCGCGGCCCTGTCCGGCACGGCCACGGCCACGGCCGCCGGGCTGTGGGCCAGCGAGACCCAGAACACGCTGCCTTCGCCCGGCGCGCTTTGCACGCCGATGCGGCCCTGCATCAGGTCCACCAGCCAGCGGCTCAAGGCCAGGCCGATGCCGGCGCCTTCGATATCGGAGTTCGCCGCGTCCAGGCGCTCGAAGGCCTGGAACAGGCGGTCCTGCTCGGCAGCGCCGAGGCCGGGGCCACTGTCTCGCACCTCGATGCGCACGCGGTCCCCCGGCTCACGGCGCCAGGCGATTTGCACCTGGCCGCCCAGGCGGTTGTACTTGACGGCGTTGGACAACAGGTTGAGCAGCACCTGCTTGAGCCGGATGGGGTCGGCCAGCACGTGATCGGCTTCGCTGCCACCGTCTTGGACATCGAGCGTGATGCCGCGCTCTGCGGCCGCCGAGCGCACCAGCGGCAGGCACTCGGCGACTACCGTGGGCAGGTTCACCGCGGCCAGGTGCAGCTGCAGCGTGCCGGCCTCGATGCGGGCGATGTCGAGCACATCGTTGATCAGGCTCAGCAGGTGGCGGCCGCCGCGCAACAGCTCCTGCACGCGCACCAGCTGCGATGCGCTCAGCGGGTCGGCAGCGTCACTCTGCATCAGCTGCGCGAAGCCGAGCACGGCGTTCAGCGGCGTGCGCAGCTCGTGCGACATGCGCGAGAGAAACTCCGACTTGGCGCGGTTGGCGCGCTCGGCCTCGTCGCGGGCGGCGATGAGCGCCGCCTCGGCGGCCTTGCGCGCGGTGATGTCCCAGCCGTACACGGTGTAGCCCTCGAAGCGCCCGTCGGCGCCCAGGCGCGGCACGCCGTGGTCGGCGATCCAGGCCACGCTGCCGTCGGCACAGGGCAGGCGGAATTCAGCCTCGTACGGGGCCTGCCGTGCGGCCGCCTCGCCAAAGACGGCCAGGCAGCGCTGCAGGTCGTCGGCGTGCAGGCGGCGGGCCCAGGGCAGCGCCAGTTCGGCGTCACGGGTGCGGCCGGTGGCGGCCAGCCAGCGCTGGTTGAACCACAGCGGCGTGCTGTCGGCGGCGGCCAGCCAGATGAATGCCGGGGCCGCGTCGGCCATGGTGCGAAAACGCGCTTCGCTCTCGCTCAGCGCCTGCTGCGCACCCTCGCTGGCGGTGACGTCGGTGTAGGTGCGCACGACGCTGCCGTCGCCCGCGGGGTGGGTCTGCACCTCAAGCAGCATGCCGTCGCGTCGGCGGCGCTGGTAGCGTGGCGGATCAGAGCGCCAGGAGTGCAGGCGCGGCGTGAACCCGCCGCGGTCGAGAAGGCCATGCTCGATCTGATGGCGCCCCAGCGCTTGCATCGTCGGTCGCGTCTGCATCACCGCCAGCGGGATCTGCAGCAGCTCCAGGAAGCGGCGGTTGAAGGTGCTGGTGCGGCCCTGCGCATCGATGCTCAGCACGCCTTGCGACAGGCTGTCGAGCGTGACCTCGAGCAGGTGCGACTTGTGCTCCAGCAGTTCACCGGCCAGGCGCAGCTGCTGCTCGGCGTGCTTGAGCGGGCTGATGTCGGAAAACATCCCCACCGCGCCGACCTTGCGGCCGGCGGCGTCGAAAATCGGCGTCGCATTGTTGAAACAGTGCACCGGGCTGCCATCGGCGCGCCGCAGCGTGATTTCGTAGCCTTCGGCCTGGCCCTGGCTGCGGTGCTGCACCTGGGCGCGGAAGATGCGCTCATTGTCCGCGTCGACGAAGTCGAAGATCGAGCGCCCCTGCAGCTGCGGCAGCGCCAGGCCGAGCATGCGGCACATGGCCGGGTTGGCGTCGGTCGTGCGCACCTCGTTGTCGATGAACCAGATGCCCTGCTCGGTGTGCGCGATCAGCAAAGCCAGCATGCGCTGTTGGTCGGCCTGGCGCGCCTGGGCCGCCTTGCGCTCGGTGATGTCGGCGTAGAACATCACGAAGCCACCGCCGGGCGTGGGGCTGCGGCGCAGCTCGATGGTGCGGCCGTCGGGACGCATCCGCTCGGTCACCGAAGGCGGGCCAAGGCTGAGCTCGTCGACGCGTCGCGCCGCTGCGGCCGCGGCGTCACCGGGCCCGAATTCGCCCGCCTCGGCCAGTGCCAGCGCCAGCCGCTGCAGCGGCGCGCCGCGCTGCACCAGCGCCGGCGGCAGCCCCGCGAGCTCGATGAACTGCGCGTTCCAGGCCTGCAGGCGCAGCGACGCGTCGAAGACGCAGATGCCCTCGCGGGCATGGTCGAAAATCAGGCGCAGCAACGCATTGCCATCGGGCGCGGCTGGCGGCTGGGCAGGCTGGCTGGCAGGTTGCCTGGCAGGCGGGGGCGTGGACGAGTCGGGCATGGTGGATTCTGGCCCCACGCCCCGCCCCGGGGCCGCCCCAGACTGCGGGCCTGGCGACCGCCGCGATCCCGGCAGCAAGATGCGCGTCCAGGCGATGCGTCAGCGCGACGGCGTCGGCGTCGGCGCCGGCGCCAGCCCGCTGCGGGGATCAAGCGGCCGCCGGCTGCCGCGGCCCGTGCTGTCCTGAAGCGGCGTGGGCGGTGCCGGCCCCGCTGCGCGTGTCTACTTGGCTGCCAGGCCGTCCAGCCCCGCCTTGGCCACCATCTCGTCCTGCGAGGCCAGCACGCCCGAGACGCCGATGCCGCCGATGATCTTGCCGTCCACCACGATGGGCAAGCCGCCTTGCAGCGGCATCACGCCCGGGACGGCCAGGATGCGCAGCGCGCTGCCGTTGGCCGCCAGGCTGTCTTCCAGCGCCTTGCTGGGCCGGCGGAAGTTGACCGCCGTGCGGGCCTTGCCGGTAGCGATGTCGACGCTGGCGTTCTGTGCCTCCAGGCGCTGCAGCATGACCAGGTGACCGCCGGTGTCGACGATGGAAATCACGACCTGCCAGTTGTTCTTGCGCGCTTCAGCCTCGGCCGCGACCATCGCCTTCTTGGCCTGCTCAGTGTTGATCGGCGCGCCGTAGGGTGGTGGCGACTGCGCGGCGGCGCCCAGGCTAGAAACGGCCAGCGCAGCGGTCGGAAAAAAGTGCTTCAGCGTGTGGTGATGGTTGGTCATGGTGGTGATCAAGTCCAAGTGGGCTAAAGAACGGAGTTTGGCTTGCAGCAGCGCTTGGATTGTTCGGTTCACAGGCCAGCGAGGCCGGTCAAACAATCTTCACGCTGGGGTTGGGCAGCTTGTCGATGTGACATTCAATCACGTCGCCGCGCAGCACCGGCCCCACGTTTTCGGGCGTGCCCAAATAGATGAGGTCGCCGGGCATCAACTCGAACGCATCGCTGAGCTTGCTGATCTGCTCGGCCACGCTCCAGATCATCTG
>JANMZP010000180.1:0-11897 GCA_031383435.1 Betaproteobacteria bacterium
CCCTTGTCATGCCCCTTGCCGAAACCAGAAGCCGAGTTGCGCTGTGCCCAGCCCGTGTCGCCGGACGGTGTCGCGACCTATGGTGATCTGGTCAAGGCCAGTGCGGAAGACCGCAATGCGCTCAGGGTGTGCGCTCGCAACACCCAGCTGCTGGTCCAGACGATGAGCGCTTGCACGGAAGCCACCGAACGCTACAAAGTGCAGATCCGCGAGATCAACGACAAGCTGGGCAAGAAGCCTTGACCGGCCGGCCCCGGGCCGGCCCGTTCACGGTGTGGCTGGTGATCTCGGCGGCCAGCACGGGCTGCAGTGCGCCGTCGCCGTCTGCGCCTGGGTCCTGGCGATGACCTGTCAGGCCAGCCGGCCAGCCTGGAAGTCATGCACCGCCTGCACCAGTTCTGCGTGGGTGTTCATCACGAACGGGCCGTGCTGGGCGATGGGCTCGCCCAGGGGCTGGCCGGCGATGAGGATGGCGCTTGCGCCTTCGGGGCCGGCGCTCAGTTCCACGCCGTCGCTGCCCGCAGTGTTGGCGAAGATCGCCATGCGCTGCTTGCGCACGCCAGTGGCACCCGCCGTGAGGCCGCCGCGGTAGACGTAGAGCAAGGCGTTGTGGGTGTCGGGCAGCGGCTGCTCGAAGCGTGCGTTCGGCGCCAGGTTCAGGTCCAGGTACAGCGGCTCGGTGCCTTCGCGCTGCACGGCGCCGGCCACGCCGTGGCTGTGGCCGGCGATGACGCGCGCGGTGACGCCGTCGCCGTGCCACTCGGGCACCTCGGCGGCGCTGATGTCGCGGTACCAGGGCGGCTGCATCTTGCTGCGCGCCGGCAGGTTCAGCCAGAGCTGGAAGCCTTCCATCGCACCGTCTTCCTGCTCGGGCATCTCGCTGTGGATGACGCCACGGCCGGCGGACATCCACTGCACGCTGCCGGGCACCAGCAGGCCTTCGTTGCCGGCACTGTCGCGGTGGCGCATGCGCCCCTGCAACATGTAGGTGACGGTCTCGAAGCCGCGGTGCGGGTGGTCGGGGAAGCCGCCGATGTAGTCGCCCGGGTTGTCGGTGCCGAACAGGTCCAGCATCAGGAACGGGTCGAGCCGGCGCTGCAGGTCTTGCGTCAGCAGGCGCGTCAGGCGCACGCCAGCGCCGTCGCTGGTGGCCTGGCCTTGCAGCACGCGTTCGACGCGGCGCGGTGCGGTGACGGTGACGGTGGTGGTGGCGGTGGTTGTGTCCATGCCGTCAATGTAGCGGCGCAAGCCGGCGCTGGGGTTGCATCCCGCTGCACGCAGCGTTCAGCAGGGTCGGGTGTTAGTCTGGGCGCCAAACGGGCGCAGCCATCTCGCAACGCCCCAACCGCAAGGAGCACGCACCGATGAAAGCCGTCTGGAATGGCACCGTCGTGGCCGAAAGCAACGACACCGTGGTGGTTGAAGGCAACCACTATTTCCCGGCCGATTCGATACGCGCCGATTACCTGCTGCCCAGCAACACCAAGACCATGTGTTCCTGGAAGGGCCAGGCCAGCTACCACACGCTGTTCGTCAATGGCGACGCGAACCCCGACGCCGTCTGGTTTTACCCCGACCCGAAGGAAGCGGCTGCCGAGATCAAGGGTCGCGTCGCTTTCTGGAAAGGCGTGAAGGTCATCGACTGAGTAACCGTCAGGCCACGCGCGCCTTGATGGCGCGCAGCGCACGGCGGCGGGCCCACCAGGCACCCAGGCCGGCTGCGCCCACCAGCGCCAGGGAACCCGGCTCTGGCACCGCGTTGCCACTGCTCGGCGGGCTGGGGTTGTAGCAGTTGTTGCCCGCCGTGGTGGCCGTGCAGGCGGTACCGGCCACGGCGTAGAGCTTGAAGTAGTCGTTGCCCACGTCCAGCGTGCTGACGCTGGCCACCGCACTGCCGGCATTGCCGCCCGTGGTGCCGTTGGCCGCCACATTCCAGGCGCTGTTGTAGGCACTGACCAGCCACCAGCTGGAGCCTTTGGTGGTGTTGTTCAGCGCGTAATAGGCACTGGTGGTGTCCACGCCCACATCGCCATAGTTGCCGACCAGTTCCCAGCCTGCGGTGTTCATCTGCGCCAGCGAGGTGCCGGTGCCCGACAAGGCGCTGGTCGCGGCCGTGGGTGCCGTGCTGCCCACAAAGCGCCACACCGACAGGTCGACCGTGCTGCCGTTGGAGGTGTAGCCCAGGCCGATCTGGTTCAGCGTGACGCTGCTGCCGAATTTCAGGATCACTGCTTCGGTGGTGCCGTTGTTGTCGAGCGCATGGTTGGGCACGCTGTTGCCGTCTGAGGCCATGCCGATGCCGTAGCTGCCATAAGACAGCAGCGCCGCGCCGGTGGAGGCCTGGGTGCTGCTGGGGGTGGCCACTTGCGACCACGTGGCCCCCGAGGCAAAGCCCAGGTTGCTGGCACCGTTGACGGCATACGCGCCCGCGATGGACAGCGTGGCGGTGGATTCACCCGCATTGCCGTTGGCCGTGTAGGTGCTGGCTGCACCGCTGCCGCCGTCGGCGTTGGCAACCGTGCCGTTGTTGGTGGTGAAGGTCCAGGCGGCGTGCGCGCCCGTGGTCAGACCCAAAGCTGTGAGGACGGCCGCACCGGCGACCACGGACAAGCACAAGCGCTGCATGGCGAACTTTCTGATGGCGGTTGTGGGCCCCGCGAGACCCTGCAAGAGCGATGGAGACGGCATACGGGGCCTGACCCCTAGCGCAGCACGCGCAGCAGGCTTTCGGCCTGTTCGCGGCCTTCGAAACCGACGCGGCTGGCCAGGGCCAGGCTGAGCTCTTCAGCCGCTTCGGCCTTGCGGCCGGACTTGATCAGTGCGGCGCCCAGGTGGTAGCGAACGACGGGCTGTTCAGGCGCACGCAGGCGGGCGTCGCGCAGCAGTTGCAGGGCGCGCTCGGGCTGGCCGGACTGGTGGGCGATCCAACCGGCGGTGTCGATGACGTTGGGGTCGGCCGGTGCCAAGGCCAGCGCCTGATCGGCCACGGCCAGCGCTTGCGGGTCTTGCAGCGCAGCCAGCACATTGGCCAGGTTGTTGGCCGCGCCCGCGTCTTGCGGGGCCTGCTGGCGCAGCCGTTCGTACTGGCCCTTGGCCGCAGCCATGTTGCCGGTCTTGACATACAGCTCGGCCAGCAGACGGCGGGTGGCCAGGTCCTGCTCGTTTGCCTTCAACCACTGCACGGCCAAGGGGCCGGCCAACTGCGCGCTCAGGCCGGCCTGGGTCACGAAGACCTTGCGGAAGGTCTCGCCCGACGGCTCGGTCTGGTGGCCTTTGCGGTACAGCGCCAGGGCCTGGCCGGGCTGCTTGCGGGCCATCGCCAGGTCACCCAGCAGCACCGGGCCGATAGCCAGTTTCGGCGCCTTGCGGGCCAGCGTCTGCGCGCGGGCTTCGGCTTGCGCCCAGTCGCGCTGCTGGATGTGGATGTCGGCCATCACGGCCAGTGCGCGCAGGTCGTCGGGGCGGGCTTCCAGCGCCTTGCCGGCGGCGTAGGCCGCGCCGGGCAGGTGCCCGGCGCTCAGTTGCAGCACCGCAATTTCCACTTGCACCGGCGCTTCAACCGGGGCCAGTTTGTTGGCGGTGACCAGGCTGCTGCGGGCCCCGGCCCGGTCGCCGTTCAGCAGCTGGGTGCGGGCCAGCGCGATCACCACCGGCAGGCTGTCGGGTGCGGCCAGGGCCAGCGTCAACGCGACCTTCTGCGCTTCGGCCGTGCGGCCTTGGCGCATGTGCAAATCGACCAGGGCCAGGCTGCTGCGCAAGTCTTTCACGCCCGCCACATCGAAGGCTTTTTGCAGCCAGCGCAGCGCTTCGGCGGGCTGCTGCTGGCGTTCGGCCAGGCGGGCCAATTCGAACAGGGCTTCGGTGTTGCTGCTCTCGGCCGTCAACACCGTCGCCAGCAAGGCCTGCGCGCGTTGCGGCTGGTTGGCACCGGTCTCCAGCCGCGCCAGGTTCAAACGCGCGGCTTGCAGCGCCGGGTCGAGCTTCAGCGCTTGCTCGAAGGCCTGCCGCGCGCCGGGCAGGTCGGGCCGCGCCGCCAGGGCCATGCCCAGCAGGTTCTGGAAGCCGGGGTTGGCCGGCGCCTTCTGCACCAGCGCCTGCGCGATGACCAAGGCCTTGGCCGGCACGCCGCCACGCAGGTACAGACCCACCAGCGCGGTGGCCGCCTGGCTCTGGCTTCGGTCTTTCAGGTAGGCCTTCTCCAGTGGGGCCAGCGCGTTGGCGTGCTGGCCGGCACCCAACAGGCTCAGGCCATAGGCGGTGTAGAGCTCGGGCACGTCGTGCTTCTGCACGGCGCGTTGCATCAATTCAGCGGCCCGCGCGTGGCGGCCCTTGGCCATGTAGGCCGAAGCCAGCATCGCCATGGCCTGCGCGTCGTGGGGCGCGGCGGCCAGGTACTGCTCCAGGGTTGCGGCGGCACCGTCAGGGTTGCCGTCGGCCAGCAACATGCTGCTCAGCAGTTTGGCCACCGGGCTGCCCGGTTGCAGGCGTGCAAAGCCTTCGAAGTAGGGTTTGGCGCGCGCCGGGCGGCCCAGCCCGAAGTGCGCCTGGCCGTTGAGCATCATCATCTGCGGCCGGTAGCGTATGAAGGCCAGCGGCACCGGGTCCAGCAGCTCGGTGATGCGGGTCAGGCTGGCCTTCACCTGTTGCGGCTTGTCGTCGCTTTCGGCCAGCAAGGCGCTCAGGTACCAGCCGCGCGGTTCCAGCGGCGTTTTTTCCAGCAGCAGGGCCACGTCCTTGGCGGCTTCGGCGGGGCGCTTCAGGTCGATCAACAAACCCGCGCGGGCGACCCGGGCGTCGTTCAGGCCGGGGCGCATTTGCAGCGTCTGGTCGTAGGCCGCCAAGGCCCCCTTCAGGTCGCCCTGCACATGCAGCACGGACCCCCGCTGGAAGGGCACGGCAGCCGACTGTGGGTCCAGCGCCTGGGCCTTCTCGATGGCCGCCTGGGCCTCTTTGAGCTGCCGGGCGCGGATGCGCAGCGGCACCTCGGCCAACCAGCCCTCGGCGTTGGCCGGGTCGAGCCCGCGCGCTTCTTCGGCCGATTGCAAGGCGGCCTTGAGTTCGCCCATGTCTCCCTGGGCAGCCGCCTTCAGCAACAGCAACCGGGCTTGCAAGGCCGGCCCCAAGCCGGTCAACGTGAATTTCGGGCTTTCAACCACGTCGATGAGCTTGCCTTGCAGCATCAGCGATTGCGCCCACGGCAGCACCAGTTCAGCGCGGTTCACGCCCAGGCGCAGCGCGTCTTCGAAGGCCGCCTCGGCCGCCGGCGCCTGCCCCGATGCCAGCAGCGCCTGGCCCAGCAGCACCTGCACTTGCAGCAAGCGGCGGTCTTGCTTCTGGGCGCTCTTCAGCTGGACGATGGCGCCGGCCAGGTCGCGTTTTTCGTAGCGCTGCAAGGCGTCTTCGTAGTAGCGGGCGGCTTGCGTGGCGTCGGCCAACGCGAGGGTCTGGCTGGCACCCAGCAGGGCGGCCAATGCGAGGCGGGGCAAAGTCAGGGTGCGGGTCTTCATCCAGCAAGATGCTAGGGACCGACCCTGGCCTTGCGGTTGACCCGCGGTGCACGCAACGGCCCGCGGCGTGCAGAGTTGGGCGTTCTGCCCCTGGAAATGAGGGTGCCCAGTTTCTGCGTTCTGATGTAGGACGCGCTGCGCCCAAGCCGGAAGCGCAAAATGTCACGCTTGGGGCCGAACAGCCCCTGGAGCACCCTGCCCATGCCCGTCCTGAAGCCTTTCATCATTGGCGCGGTGGCCGCCCTGGCGCTGCTCGCTGCAGTGCCCGCAGGTGCCGCCGGTCTGCCGTCGAACAACACCGCCTGGGTACCGGCCGCCACCGATGCCGAAATCGACCGGGCCTTCGCCCGCGCCCGCGCCGAGAAGAAGCCGCTGCTGCTGTACTGGGGTGCCAGCTGGTGCCCGCCGTGCAACCAGTTGAAGGCCACGCTGTTCAACCGGCAAGACTTCGCCGTGCTGGCACGGTCTTTCGTGCCGGTCAGCGTGGACGGCGACCGGCCTGGCGCGCAGAAGCTGGGGCAGCGCTTCAAGGTCGTCGGCTACCCGACGACGGTGCTGTTCAGCGCCGACGGCAAAGAGATCACCCGGCTGCCCGGTGAAGTGGACGCGCCGCAGGCCTTGGCCGTGCTGCAGCTGGGGCTGGCCGGTGGACGGCCCATCAAGGCCGTGTTGGCCGACGCGTTGAAAGGCCAGCCGCTGGCCGCCACCGACTGGCGCCTGTTGGCCTTCTACAGCTGGGACACCGACGAAGGCCAACTGGTCAGCAAGGCCGAGCGACCCGGCCTGCTGGTGCGCCTGGCCGTGGCGGGCAGTGCCGCGAACACCACGGCCGAACCCGAGATCGCGACACGCCTGTGGCTGAAAGCGTTGGCGGCCAGCGATGAAGGCAAGGGCGTCAAGCCCGACGCGGCCTTGCGCGAGCGTTTGATGCGCGTGCTGGCCGACCCGGCGCAGGCCCGCCTGCACATGGACGTGCTGGTCACTAATGCACCCCAGATCGTGCGCAATTTCGAGTCCAGCGACCCCGAGTTCGGCGCCGCGCCCACCCGCGCACCGCTGCTGGCGGCCTGCGACAGCGCCCTGCAGCGCCTGCAAGCCGACGCTTCCCTGTCGCGCGCCGACCGCCAGGCTGCGCTGACCGCACGGGTTGAACTGGCGCGGCTGGACACGCCCAAGAGCAGCGTGCAGGTCAAGCTGGCCGAGCCGCTGCTGAAGGACGTGAGCGACTTCGTGGCCCGCGCCGACAGCGAGATCACCGACGGCTACGAACGCCAGGCCGTGATCACCGAAGCCGCCTACCTGCTGGGCCGCGCCGGGTTGTGGCCGCAGAGCGATGCCCTGCTGACGGCCAATCTGGCCAAGAGCCATTCGCCCTACTACCTGATGAGCCAGCTGGCCGGCAACGCCCGCAAGCTGGGCCGCACGGCCGACGCGCTGCGCTGGTATGGCCAGGCCTACGCGCAGAGCGAAGGCGCGTCCACCCGGCTGCAGTGGGGCAGCGCCTACCTGAGCGCACTGGTGGAACTGGCACCGCAGGACGCCGCGACGATCGAAAAGGCGGCCGCGCAATTGCTGGCTGAAGCGGCCCGCGACCGCAGCGCATTCGAAGGCCGCAGCGCGCGTTCGCTGCAGCGCGCGGGTGCCCAGCTGATCAGCTGGAACAGCGCCGGCCAGCACGCCGCCCCGCTGCGCCGGCTGCAGACGCAGCTGGACGGTGTGTGCGCCAAGGTGGGCGGTGCGCCCGAAGCACGGCAGGCCTGCGCGGCGGTGCTCAAGCCCAAGGCGGTTTGATCGACGTCGGCTAGATTCAACGCTTTGGAGGCCACCATGACCCGAGCCGTACTCGACGAAGCGCACATCCACCCCGGCATACGGACGCTGGTGGCCGCACACCAGTCGGCCGTGGTGGCCGAGGTGCAGGCCGCTGTCGCGCAGCACGCGGTGGTGGTCGTGGGCATGGCGCAGAACCCGTTCTGCCGCAAGGCGCGCGGTGCCCTCAGCACCGCCGGCGTGGCCTTCCAGTACCTGGAATACGGCAGCTACTTCAGCGCCTGGCGCCAGCGCAACGCGCTGAAGATGTGGACCGGCTGGCCGACGCTGCCGATGGTTTTCGTCAAGGGCCAGCTGGTGGGTGGTGCCAACGATCTGGGCAAGCTGATCGCCAGCGGCGAACTCAAGCGGATGGTCGGCTGATTCAGCCACCCGGCCGTTTTTCACACGGCGGGCCCCGCCGATTCAAGCCCCCACCCGCCGGCGTGCCAGTGGGCCGCCCGGGTTGAAGACAATGCCGGCCATGAACAAGACTTTCATTGCGGGGCTGGTCGTGGCGGCTCTGGCGGCCCTGGCGGGTGTGCTGATGCCGTCGCCCGCCCAGGCCGTCGAGCCCCGGCGTGGCCTCACGGCCTGCCGCCTGCCGGGCGTTGAACACGAGGCCTGGTGCGGTGTGGTCAGGCGGCCCTTCGACCCGAACCGGCCGGGCGCGCTGCAGATCGAGGTGCACTTCGCGCTGCTGCCGGCGCTGGCCCGCAACCGCAAACCCGACCCGGTGTTTTTCTTCGCCGGCGGGCCGGGCCAAAGCGCCATCGATCTGGCCGGCCCGGTCAGCCGCATGTTGTCGAAGTTGAGCAACCGCCGCGACCTGGTGTTGATCGACCAGCGCGGCACCGGCCGCAGCGCGCCGCTGCGTTGCCCCGAAGAGCCGCCCACCCGCGCGATGGCCGACAGCGCCAGCACCGAAGCGCAACTGGCGCGCCTGACCGCCTGCCGCCTGGCTTTGCAGAAACTGCCGCACGGCGACTTGCGCCACTTCACCACTTGGCTGGCCGCGCAAGACACCGACGCCGTGCGCGACCGCCTGGAGGTGGAGTACGTCAATGTGGTCGGCGGCTCCTACGGCACCCGGATGGCGCTGGAATACATGCGGCAGTTTCCGAAGTCCGTGCGGCGCGCCGTGATCGACGGCGTGGCACCCGCCGACATGGCCTTGCCGGCATCCTTTTCCACCGACAACCAGGCGGCGCTGGACGCCGAGCTGGCGGCTTGCGAAGCCGAGGCCCGCTGCCGCGCGCGCTACCCCACCTTGCGCGCCGACTGGCAGGCCTTGCTGGCCGGCTTGCCGAAAGCCGTGAGCGCGGCCCACCCCGTTACCGGCGTGGTGGAACGCGTCACCTTCACGCGCGACGGCGTGCTGGGCCTGGTGCGCACACCGCTCTACGTGCCCGCGCTGGCCGCCGGCCTGCCGCTGGCCATCAGCGAAGCGGCGCGCGGCCGCTTCGAACCACTGCTGGGCCTGTCCACCGCCACCACCGGCAACAGCCGCGCCGGCCGCATCGCCGAAGGCATGCACTTCTCGGTGGTCTGCGCCGAAGACCTGCCGCGTCTGGGGCAGCCCAAAGACACGCCGGGTGCCGACTATGGCGACAGCTTCGCGCAGCTGTACCGCCAGGTTTGTGCCGATTGGCCGCGGGGCCAGGTGCCGAAAGCCTTCTACGAGATACCGGCGGCACGGTCGGCCACGCTGGTGCTGTCGGGCGGCGCAGACCCCGCGACGCCGCCGCGCCACGCCGAGCGCGTGGTGCAGGCGCTGGGCGCTCGGGCGCGCCACGTGGTGGTGGCACAAGCCGGGCACGGCGTGCTGGGCGTGGCCTGCCTGCGCGACACGGTGTTCCGTTTCATCGACGCGCCGGGCGACGACGTCGCCCTGAAGGTCGAGGCCGACTGCGCCCGCGCCTTGCCGCGGCCGCCCGCCTTTGTTCCGGTGGAGGCCGCGAAATGATCGAAGTCCAGGGTTTGACCAAGACCTTCACGCAAGGCAGCGGGCGCAAGAAGCGCACGGTCGATGCCGTGCAGGGCCTGACCTTCACCGCAGCCGACGGCTGCATCACCGGCCTGCTGGGTTCCAACGGTGCCGGCAAGACCACCACGCTGCGCATGGTGGCTGCGCTGATCGAACCCGACGCCGGGTGCGTGCTGGTCGACCGCATCGAAGTGGCGCGGCAGCCCGAAATTGCGCTGGCCCGCATGGGCGTGCTCAGCGACGCGCGCGGCCTGTACCCGCGCCTGACGGCGCGCGAGAACATCGTCTACTTCGGCCGCCTGCACGGCATGAGCCGCGAGGCCGCCGAGGACCGCGTGCGTGACCTGGCGCACACACTGGACATGCACGCGCTGCTCGACCGCCGCACCGAAGGCTTCAGCCAGGGCGAACGCATGAAGACGGCGCTGGCCCGCGCACTGATCCACGACCCGCCCAACATCATCCTCGACGAGCCGACCAACGGCCTGGACGTGCTGGCCACCCGCGCGCTGCGCGACACCTTGCGCCGGCTGCGCGACGAGCAGCGCAAGTGCGTCATCTTTTCCACCCACATCATGCAAGAGGTCGAACGGCTGTGTGACCACGTCGTGGTGGTCTCGCACGGCCGCACCGTGGCCCAGGGCACGGTGGCCGAACTGGGTGCGCTCAGCGGTGAAAGCGACTTCGAGGAGACCTTCGTGAAATTGGCTTTCAGCGCCGACGAACGCCAGGCGGGGGTGCGCGCATGAGCCGCGCCGCACTGACCGTCTACATCAAGGAATTGACCGACGCGCTGCGCGACCGGCGCACCTTGGCCGTGGTGCTGCTGAGCTCGGTGGCCATCGGGCCGCTGGTGCTGCTGCTGGTGTCATCGCTGGTGGCTGGCATTGAAAAGCGCGCCGAGGCGCGGGTCGTCGTCGTGCAGGGCATCGAGCAGGCCCCCACCCTGCGTAACTACTTCGAGCGCCAGACCTACACCGTCACCGCCGCGCCGCTGGACTACGAACAGCAACTGACCGACAGCAAGCTGGGCGACCCGGTGCTGCTGGTGCCGCCTGCCTTCGAAACCGAGTTGGCCGGCGGGCAGGCACCGCTGGTGGAGCTGGTGGGCAGCAGTGCCAACCAGCGCGCGCAAGCCGGCAGCGGGCCGATCCTGCGGCTGCTGCGCGGTTTCAACCAGGAACAGGCGCTGCTGCGTTTGTCCACGCGGGGCATCGCGGCCAGCCAGCTGGAAGCGTTGCGCGTCGAGGAACGCGACCTGGCCGACCCGGCATCGCGCGCGGCGCAGCTCGGCACCATGGTGCCCTACTTCGTTTTGATGGCCGTGCTCTACGGCGCTCTCAACGCCGCGCTGGACACCACGGCCGGCGAGCGCGAACGCGGTTCACTGGAGCCGCTGCTGATGAACCCGGCCTCGCGCAAGGCGCTGGTGCTGGGCAAGTGGGGCGCAGTCGCCAGCGTGGGCATGCTGATCGCGGTGCTGTCGTGCCTGAGCTTCTTGCCGGGCCAGTGGTTGTTGCGCAGCGAGGCGCTGTCGGCGATGTTCCGTTTCGGCTTCGGCGAAGCCGGCACCTTCATCGCGCTGCTGCTGCCGCTGGCCGGCGCGTTGTCGGCCTTGCTGATGGCCATTGCCATCCGCTGCAAGTCTTTCAAGGAAGCCCAGGCCAATGCCACGGTGGTGATGCTGGGCGTCTCGCTGTTGCCGCTGGTGTCGCTGTTCAACCAGGAAGGCACGGCACCCTGGCATCTGTGGGTGCCGGCGCTGGCCCAGACCACGCTGATGGGCCGCGTGCTCAAGGGCGAGGTTCTGCCCTTCGGCGATGTGCTGCCTTCGGTGGCGGTGTGTGTGCTGCTGACGGTGCTGGCGCTGGGTTTCGTGTCGCGCACCTTGCGCTCGGCCGCACTGAAGTGATCTGGAAAGCCCGGCGCTTCAGTTCGCCCAGGCGTTCAGGGCGCGGTGCACTTCCTGCTGCCAAGGCAGGCTGCGCACCAACTCGTTGAGAAAGCGCGCCGACTGCTGCGCCGTCAGCACCTCGCCCTCTTCGCCGATGAGCCGCACATTCGTCACCAGCGACATCGGGTCGGCAATGGCAACCACGCCCTGCGTCACCTGCACCCAGTCCCAGGCCATGCCGGCTTGACAGTCGGCCACGTGCGTGGCCCACACCGTTTGACCGGTGGGCGGGCCGCTGTTGTCGCAAGGCAGCACGATGCAGGTGTCGATATGGTGGAAGCGCACGCGGGGGTGCGCGCCGGCCTGCCACAATAGCCGAGGCCAGGCGCGCAGCGACCAGGCCGTGGCAGGGGGCAGAACAAATTCAGAGATCGTTGGGGAAGGCTGCGGCATGACGCTATCTTTGGTCAGCCAGCCCGGAAGTGAAAGCTGTAAACCCTGTCAGGGCGCGAGCCCTGGTGACTTGAGCTCCCGCAAGCGAGGAGAGCGATGCTCCCTGGTGGATATACGGCGGTGCTAGAGGCCCGCAACCGCGATGAATTCCGAGATGAGGTCGTGCGCTTCACGCAGCGCCTCGGCTTTGAAACTGTGTCTGCCATCACGGTCATCGACCGGGGTTTGGGCAAGAGCGACTTCATCA
>JANMZP010000206.1:0-3466 GCA_031383435.1 Betaproteobacteria bacterium
TAGGCCGCCTTGCCACCGGGCACATAAATGCCCACGCGGTCCAGCGGGGTGACCTTCTGGCCCAGCAGGCTGCCGTCGGCGTCGCGGTACTGCCAGCTGCGGCTGGTGGCATCCAGCTGGCGCTGGTGGTAGCTTCGCACGCGGTCGGCGGCGGCCTGCAGGGCGCTGCGCTGGGCGGGGGTGATGGCCTGCAGCGCGGCCTGCAGTTCGGCCGGGGTGATTTCCAGCGCTGCGACGCTGTCGGCCTGCACACCGTCGAAGCGCGCGGTCAGCTCCAGCACGGCGGCGTCGCCGCGCAAACGCACGTCGGCCACGATCTCGGCCACGCGGGTTTCGATGGCCGCATCGGTCTCGGCCGACCAGTGCAGCACGTGCTGGAAGCGGGTCTCGAAGTCGGCGTCGGCGGTCACCAGACGGCGGATGTTCACGGGGTTCATGTCGATGTTCATCTGGCTGCCAATCGGGATGCTCATGCCGCTGCCACCGTCCGCGCCTGAACCGCCGCCTCGAAGGCATCGATCAAGCCGCGCAGCGCCTCGCGCTTCAACTTCAAAGCGGCCGGGTTGACCACCAGGCGCGAACTGATGTCCATGATCTTTTCCACCTCGACCAGGCGGTTGGCCTTCAGGGTGCTGCCGGTGGAAACCAGGTCGACGATGGCATCGGCCAGCCCGGTCAGCGGAGCCAGTTCCATCGAGCCGTAGAGCTTGATCAGGTCGACGTGCACGCCCTTGGATGCGAAGTGCTGGCGCGCGATGTGGGTGTATTTGGTGGCCACCCGGATGCGCGAACCCTGGCGCACGGCGGTCTCGTAATCGAAGTCGGCGCGGGTGGCCACACTCATCCGGCAGCGGGCAATCTGCAGGTCCAGCGGGCGGTACAAGCCGACCGCGCCACCGGCCCCGGCGGCCGCGCTGTGTTCCAGCAGGATGTCGAAACCGGCCACGCCCAGATCGGCACCGCCGTGCTGCACATAGGTGGGCACGTCGCTGGCGCGCACCAGCACCACCTGCACATCGGCCCGGCTGGTGCCGATGATCAGTTTGCGGCTTTTTTCGGGGTCTTCCAGCACCTCGATGCCGGCGGCGCGCAACAGCGGCAGCGAGTCGTCAAAGATGCGGCCCTTGGACAGTGCAAGCGTGATCATCGGTGTGCCGTTCTTGTGCATACAACCGGTGCGCTTCGGCGAAACCCCCATCACGCCTTGCGGGCGCGCAGCGGTACCCCGCGGCGCACCGCAGGGTGGGTCAGTGGTGGTGGGGTGCGGCGGCGGCCGCTGCGGATGCAGCAGCACCGGCTTCAGCGGGGGCTTGGGCGAATTCGGCGGGGGTGAACGTCTTCATCGAAAGGGCGTGAATTTGCTCGCGCATTCTATCGCCCAGGGCGGTGTAAACCCGCTGGTGGCGGCGCACGCGTGACAGGCCCGCGAATTCGGCGCTGACGATGGTGGCGAAGAAGTGCTGGCCGTCGCCTTCCACTTCCAGGTGTTCGCAGGGCAGCCCGGCAGCGATGTAGCTGCGGACGTCATCGGGGGTCGGGTTGGCCATGGCGGTATTGTCTACGAGCGCAGCTTGTAGCCCGTCGCCAGCAGCCGCAGGGCGATGCCGGCCGCCACCAGGAAGCTGACGCCGACCACCGCCAGGCTCAGCCACGGCGACACATCGCTGACGCCAAAGAAGCCGCGCCGAAAGCCGTCGATCATGTAGAAGAACGGGTTCAGGTGGCTGGCCGCCTGCCACAGCCCGGGCAAGGAATGCACCGAGTAGAAGACGCCCGACAGGAAGGTCATCGGCATGATGATGAAGTTCTGGAAGGCGGACAGTTGGTCGAAGCGGTCGGCCCACAAGCCGGCAATCACACCCAGCGAGCCCAGCATGCCGGCACCCAGTGCGGCGAAGACCAGGATCCACCACGGTTCGGCCAGGCGCAGCGGCGCGAACCAGATGGTGACGACCAGCACGCCGGCACCCACCGCCAGACCGCGCACCATGGCCGCGCCCACATAGGCCGCGAACCAGGCGCCATGCGACAGCGGCGTGACCAGCAGGAAAACGATGTTGCCGGTGACCTTGCTTTGGATCAGTGAACTGCTGCTGTTGGCAAAAGCGTTCTGCAGCACGCTCATCATCACCAGGCCCGGGATCAGGAAGCTGGTGTAGGCCACACCGGGCAGCGCCTTGGCAGTGCCGTCCATCACGTGGCCGAAGATCAGCAGGTACATCATGGCCGTCAGCACAGGCGCGGCCACGGTCTGGAAGGCCACTTTCCAGAAGCGCAGGACTTCCTTGCGGAACAGCGGGGCAGCGCCTGTGAAACGAATCATGCCGCCACCTGCGGTTCACCCTGCATGATTTCCAGGAAGACGTCTTCCAGGTCGGCGCGGCCGATCTCCAGGTCCTCCACTTTCACGCCGCTGCTGCGCAGTGTGGTCAGCAGCGTTTCGACTTCCGCCGCGTCATGCGCCTTGACCTGCACGATGCGGCCCGTCACCCGCGACTGCGCAAGCAAGGCTGGCGGCAGCGCGCTGTCCGTCTTGAAACGCAGCATGGTGCTGGCGCGGCCGGCCAGCAGCGCAGAAGTCTTGTCCAGCGCTTTGAGCTTGCCCAGCTGCAGCATCGCGATGCGGCCGCACAGCGCTTCGGCTTCTTCCAGGTAATGCGTGGTCAGCAGCACCGTGTGACCTTCGCGGTTCAGGCGCGCGACAAAGCGCCACAGGGTCTGGCGCAGTTCCACGTCCACGCCCGCCGTGGGTTCGTCCAGCACGATCACCGGCGGCCGGTGCACCAGCGCCTGCGCCACCAGCACGCGCCGCTTCATGCCACCCGACAACTGCCGCATGTTGGCGTTGGCCTTGTCCGACAAGCCCAGTTCGGCCAGCACCTCGTCTATCCAGGCGTCGTTGTTCTTGACGCCGAAGTAGCTGCCCTGGATGCGCAGCGTCTCGCGCACGCTGAAGAAGGGGTCGAAGACCAGTTCCTGCGGCACGATGCCCAGGCGCTTGCGCGCTTCCACATAGTCCGTCACCACGTCGTGCCCCATCACCGTGGCGGTGCCGCCGGTGGCGCGGGACAGACCCGCCAGGACGCTGATCAGCGTGGTCTTGCCGGCGCCGTTGGGGCCCAGCAGGCCGAATAACTCGCCGGGTTCAATGTCGAAGGACACATCGTCCAGCGCCTTGAAGCTGCCACGGGCACTCTTGTAGAGCTTGGAGACGTTCTGAAAACGGACGGCGGGTTGGGACGGCATGAGGGCCGGGATTGTAGGCAGGCCACCCCAGACCCTGCGCCGCTACAGTCAATCCATGGCCACCGCCCCCAAGAAGCCCCGCCGCACCGCAGAACGCATCCTTGAGGTGACGCTGGACCTGTTCAACCGCTTCGGTGAACCCAACGTCAGCACCACGCTGATCAGCGCCGAACTGGGCATCAGCCCAGGCAATCTGTACTACCACTACCCGGCCAAAGAC
>JANMZP010000210.1:0-2376 GCA_031383435.1 Betaproteobacteria bacterium
GATGCCCAGAAGCGGCCGGTCGTGGGCACCTGCTATTGGCCGACTACGGCCGGCGAGCGGTCGGCGCTGACCGGCGCCAATGCGCCACAGACCGGTCATTCGACCGCTGAATGACCGGTTGATGCTGAACCGCTGTCGCCAAAAGGTTCAGGTTAGATGGCAAGGCCCGGCCACCTCCTGCCACTGGCAAAGGTCGGCTCGTGGCGTCTTAGCTCCGCTCGGGCGCGACCGAGGAACCCGTCCGGGACAGAACACAACGTTCAAGTTCTTGTCAGATCGCGCGCTCCTTGGTCTTGGCCAACAACTCGGCAAACCTCGCGGCCGACTCGGCCGGCTTCTCCAGCGTTGGCAGATGCCCGCACCCCGGCAGCACGTCGAAGCGCGCGTTCGGCAGCGCTGATGCCAGCGCTTCACCCACTCCCACAGGCACCAGCGCGTCCTGCTCACCCCACAGCACCAAGGCCGGCATCGTCAACGCGCCGAGCCTGGACGCTGCTTCCCGCCGCACGCCAAGCGCCCGGGCCTGCGCGGCACCCGCCGCGCCGCCCACACGCTGGGCCATGACCTTGAACACGGCGGCCTGCGCGACGGCGTCCTGGTGCACGACCAGCCCGGCCAGCATATCGATCACGGCATCGGGCGTGGCCTCCAAGCCGCCTGCCAAGTCCGGCCCGCCGGCCTGCGGCGCGGCCGGGTTGCAGCCCATGAGCCAGAGCGCCGTCACCCGTTCTGGCGCGGCCAAGGCCACTTCTAAGGCCACGTTGCCGCCGTAGGACGTGCCGACCAGCGCGAAACGCGCGGGCGCACGCTGCAGGATGTCGGCGACGCTGTCTTCCAGTCGCGGCTGGGGCGAGAGCAGCACGTTCGGCACGATGGCCTCGCCCAGCGCGGCGATCACGTCGCGGTACAGCTGCTCGTCGCAAAGCAGGGCCGGGATGAAGACGACGGGTGTGGCCGGAGTGGGCGTGCTCATGGCGGTTTCCTCTTCGGTCGAGATGGACTCGGAATCAAGTGATCGGCCTGCCTCAGCAAACCGCGCAGCTGTGCTGGTGGCACGCCGGTCTTGCGCAGCGTCGTCACGCCCATGACCAGCGCCAGCAAGGCGCCAGCACGCGCGAAGGCTTCGCTTTCGGTGCAACCCAGACGCTGCAGCGTGCCCTGCATCAATGCACCGACGCGGGCGGTATGCGATTGCGCCAGCGCCACCAACTCGGCGTCGCCCGGCGCCAGTTCGGCGACGGCGTTGACGAACAGGCAACCGCGGCTGCCGCCATCGACATCGGCGATAACGGCGAGCATGGCGCGAACCGCTTCGAAGGGATCGCCGCAAGACGCGGCCCGCTCGTTCAGTGCCGCGTAGCGCTCATCGGCGTAGAAGCGCACCGCGGCCAACAGCAGCGCGTGCTTCGACCCGAAGCACGCATAAAAGCTTGACCGGCTCAGCCCCATCGCGTCGCTGAGGGCGTCCAGCGAGGTGGCCTCGTAGCCGTGCTGCCAGAACACGTTCACCGCAATGCGCAGTGCGGCCTGGGCATCGAAGCCACGGGGACGGCCGAGCGGAGGTGTCGCGATGGCAGACGGTTTCGACATCGGCTACATTCTGGACCAGTTCGTTCAGAACTCGGGCTGCTGTCCATCATCACCCGTGATGTCGTGGGCAGAACGCCGAGGCCGCCATTGCCACCGTCTTGACAGGACTGCCCATGACAAGCTCCGTCCGCTTCGAACTCTTCTCGTTCTGGCGCACCTCTGCGACGTACCGCGTGCGCGTTGCTTTCAACCTGAAGGGCGTGACGCCGCACGAGCACAACGTCAACCTCGACGCCGGCGAGCAGCGCGGCGAGGCCTTCCTCAAGATCAACCCGATGGGCGCCATCCCGGCGCTCGTGGACCACGGTCCAGGCCAGCCGTCCACGCCGTTGACGCAGTCGCTGGCGATCCTGGAATTCATTGACGAGAGCTACCCGACGCCGGCCCTGCTGCCCGCCGATGCCCATGGCCGCGCCCGCGTGCGGTCGTTGGCGGCCATGCTGGCCGCCGACACGCACCCGCTGATCACGCCGCGGGTGAAGAAGTACCTCACCACCACCAGCGGTTTCGACGATGCAGCCTGGCGCGCCTGGCAGATCCACTGGTTCACCACGGGCCTGCAGGCGCTGGAGCAGCGCGTGGTCAGCGAACCCGGCACCGGCACCTTCTGCCATGGCGACACGCAGACGATCGCCGACATCTGCCTGGCCAGCATCATCGCGGTGAGGCGCGTCTTCAAGATCGAGGTGCCCGGCATCCCGACCGTGCTGCGCGTGATGGCGGCCTGCGAACAGCTCGATGCTTTCGCCGCGGCGGATCCGAGCCGACAGGCCGGCGCGCCGCAAG
>JANMZP010000228.1:0-24228 GCA_031383435.1 Betaproteobacteria bacterium
GATGTTGATGTCCTTGTGGCTGAAGCGGCTGTAGGCCAGCACCTTGCGCAGTGCGCCTTCCAGTTCACGCACGTTGGCACGCACGTTCTTGGCGATGAAGAAGGCCACGTCTTCGGGCATCTCGGTGCCTTCGGCCAGCGCCTTGCGCATCAGGATGGCCACCCGCATTTCCAGCTCGGGCGGCTCGATGGCCACGGTCAGGCCGGCGTCGAAGCGGCTGGTCAGCCGCTCGTCGATGTCCACCAACCCTTTGGGGTAGGTGTCGCTGGTCATGATGATGTGGGCCTTCTTGGTCAGCAGGGCTTCGAACGCGTTGAAGAATTCTTCCTGGGTGCGGTCTTTGCCGGCGAAGAACTGCACGTCATCGATCAGCAACAGGTCCAGCGAGTGGTACTTCGCCTTCAGTTCGTCGAAGGTCTTGCGCTGGTAATTTTTCACCACGTCGCTGATGAACTGCTCGGCGTGCAGGTACAGCACCCGCGCGCCGGGTTTGTCCTTCAGCAGCGCATTGCCCACCGCGTGCACCAGGTGGGTCTTGCCCAGGCCCACGCCGCCATAGATGAACAGCGGGTTGTAGGTCACGCCTGGCGCGCCGGCCACATGCAGTGCGGCGGTGCGGGCCATCTGGTTGGCGCGACCAGCCACCAGGGTGTCGAAGGTCAGTGCCGTGTTCAGGCGGTGTGGGGTGCTGGCCGGTACCGGTGCCGCATACGCCGGCATGTGGTGGTGCGCCACGCCTTGGCCGCTGGCCGCGCGCTCTAGGGCCTGGGCCGCCAAGGTTGCTGCGTTGGCCGGCCCCGCAGGCCCGGCGGTGCGCGAAGTGCTCGGTGCGTCATTGCGTGGTGCCAGGCTCAATTCCAGGCGGACGGGCCGGCCGGCGATGCTGCTCAGGGCGGCCTCGATCCGGCCCGCGTACTGCGAGCGGATCCAGTCGAGCTTGAATCGGTTGGGCACCTGGACAGCCACGACATCGCTGTCGTCGCCTTCAACGGTCGCCAAAGGCCGTATCCAGGTGTTGAATTGTTGTTCAGGCAGTTCGGCAGCCAGTCTTTCGCAACCGCGCTGCCACAAGGCTAAGCTCATTGTGGACATGTTCTTTCTAGAGCCGCCGATTCTGGGTCCCCTGACGACCGGCGGAACGAGGTTATCCACAACTTCCGCTCAGCCGTCAAGCCCCACGCTGTGGCGCGGTCTGTGGTGCAAGTGTTTGACCTGATTGGGGTTTTTTGCTGTAATCATGGGTTCCCCGAATTCATTTGTTGAGTTCCTTGCTTAAGAGAGAGTCATGAAGCGTACCTACCAGCCGTCCAAGATCCGTCGCGCCCGCACCCACGGTTTCCTGGTCCGCATGAAGACCCGCGGCGGCCGTGCCGTCATCAATGCCCGCCGTGCCAAGGGCCGCAAGCGCCTGGCTGTGTGAGTCTGTTCAGCGCCAGCCAGCCCGCACCCTGCACCTGACGACCGTCTGTCGGGCTGCCCTGACAGCCCGCTCCATGGACGGTCCGTCCGACACCGACATCGAAACGAAACGCCTGATGGACCGCATTGTCCACAAGGCGGATTTCGAGCGCGTGCTCGCCACGCGTTCACGTTCACGCAGCACGCACTTCGCGTTGCACCACCTGGTGAGCGCGCCTTTGCCGCGAATCTGGCAGCCAAAAGTGGCCATCGATACAGAGTTATCCACAGGGCCTGCACCGATCTGTCCCCAGGCTGTGGATGAGCGTCTGATCGAGCCGCTGGTCGAGTTGGGTTCAGGGCTCTGGTTCGGGTGCGTGGTGCCCAAGCGTCACGCCCGCCGCGCCGTGACGCGGACCTTGCTGAAACGCCAAGTGCGCAGTGCCTTCCAGCGCTGGGGTCCAACCCTGCCTGCCGGTTTGTGGCTGGTGCGCTTGCGCGCGCCGTTCTCGAAACAGGACTTCACCTCGGCCCGCTCGACGCTTCTGGCCAGCGCCGCCCGCAGCGAGTTGGACGGGTTGCTCACCCGGGCTGCGGCCTGAGGCCCCGCTCATGACCATCGCCGCAATGGCTGTCATCGCCGTCATCGCCGTCATCGCCCAAGGTCCCCGTCACGTGCTGACGGGTTTGGTTCGCGGGTATCGGTTGCTGCTCAAGCCGTGGATCGGCAATGTGTGCCGCTTTGAGCCCAGCTGCTCGGCCTATGCACTGCAAGCCCTGGCCCGACATGGGGCCGCACGCGGCGGCGTGCTCAGCGTTGCGCGCATCCTGCGCTGCCATCCGGGCTGCGATGGGGGCGATGACCCGGTACCCGAACGCTTTCAATTTCCCGGCGCTGGCCTTTTCACGCGGCTGCTTGCAGACCGGGGTGAAGAGGCTGCCGTCTCGCCCCCATCGATCCGAAAGATTCCATGACCGACATGCGCCGCACCATCCTGTGGGTTGTTTTCCTGATGTCGCTGGTCCTGCTGTGGGACGCCTGGGGCAAGCACACGGGCCAGCCCACCTTGTTCGGCAGCCTGTTGCGGCCGGCCAGTACGGCCAAGCCGGCGGCGCCGGCCGCCTCCGCTGTTGGAGCGCCCAGCGCCTCGGGCGTGCCCGTTGCGACCGGCACCACGCCGGTTGTCGCTGCTGTGCCGCCGGCTGCTGCCGTGGTGCCAGCCGGCGAGCGCGTGACGCTGACCACCGATGTGGTCAAGGCGACGTTCGACAGCCAGGGCGGGACATTGGTGCGCCTGGAGCTGTTGGGCTTTCAAGACGATGCTGCGGCTTCGCGCCATGTGGTGCTGATGGACCAGAGCGCGCAACACCTGTACACGGCACAGACCGGCCTGATCACGACCCAGGCCGGCGTTGCACTGCCCAACCACCTGACCCAGATGTCGGTGGCACCTGGCGAGCGCACCTTGGCTGCCGGCTCGCAGGCGCTGACGCTGAGCTTCGAATCGCCGCTCGTCGACGGCCGCAAGCTGGTCAAGACCTACACCCTGAACCGGGGTGAATACACCATGGCCGTGCGCCATGAATTCGTCAACCAGGGCAGCACACCGCTGACCGCGCAGCTCTATCTGCAACTCTCACGTGACGGCAACATCGACGGCGGCACGCCCAGCATGTTGTCACCGGCCTCGACCTTCACCGGCCCGGCGATGTACAGCGACGTCAGCAAGTACCACAAGATCGAGTTCACCGACATCGCCAAGGGCAAGGCCGAGCACGACAAGACCAGCGAGAGCGGCTGGGTTGCGATGGTCCAGCACTACTTCATGTCGGCCTGGCTGGTGCCAGCCGCCGGCCCGCGCGAGTTCCGCACCGCCAAGATTGGCGACAACGAATACACCATCGCCATGGTGATGCCCTTGGGCGAAGTCGCACCGGGCACGACCAAGACCTTCGACGCCACGCTCTTCGCCGGCCCGCAGGAAGAAACCAAGATCGCCGCGCTGGCCCCGGGCCTGCATCTGGTGAAAGACTATGGCTGGCTGCGCGTGCTGTCCGAGCCGCTGTTCTGGCTGCTGAACAAGCTGCACGGCTTTATCGGCAACTGGGGCTGGGCCATCGTGGCGCTGGTGGTATTGCTGAAGATCGCCTTCTACTGGCTCAACGCCAGCGCCTACAAGAGCATGGGCAAGATGAAGGCCGTCGCGCCCAAGGTGGCCGAGCTGAAAGAGCGCTACAAGGACAAGCCGCAGGAAATGCAGGCGGCGATGATGAAGATCTACAAGGAAGAAAAGGTCAACCCGCTTGGCGGTTGCTTGCCGATCTTCGTGCAGATGCCTTTCTTCATTGCGCTGTATTGGGTGCTGTTGTCCAGCGTGGAAATGCGCAATGCGCCCTGGATCGGCTGGATCACCGACCTGTCGGTGAAAGACCCCTGGTACATCCTGCCGGTGCTGATGACCTTGTCGTCGCTGTTCCAGGTGTGGCTGAACCCGGCCCCGCCGGACCCTGTCCAGGCCAAGATGATGTGGATCATGCCGCTGGCTTTCGGCGTGATGTTCTTCTTCTTCCCTGCCGGTCTGGTGCTGTATTGGCTGACCAACAACATCCTGTCCATTGCCCAGCAGTGGTTCATCAACAAGCAATTGGGCGTGCTTGGCAAATAGCGCACGGTCAGCGGCCGGCTGTCCCCTGAAGGGGGGTTGAGCCCGGCCCGGCTTGCGCCGACTATCCATGCATGCGGGCGACCCGGTTCTCACAGAACCGGCTCAGGAGTTCCAGCGATCAGCCACCGCGCAAGCAGCGGCTGATCGCGCTCCACCCGCGCCACACCTGCCGGCCCGCGCCAAAATCATTCGAACATGCGCGCCGACACACCCCCGCCTGGCGCCCTGCCGGGCCGTCACCAAGACTCGATCGTGGCCGTTGCCACGGCACCCGGACGCGGTGCCGTGGGCATCGTGCGGGCCTCGGGGCGCGACTTGACGGCGCTGATCGCTGCGGTTTGCGGCCACGGCCTCTCGCCCCGGCAAGCGACGCTGCTGCCTTTCTCGGGTGACGACGGCCTGATGCTGGACCGCGGCCTGGCGATTCACTTTCCGGCACCGCACAGCTACACCGGCGAAGACGTGCTGGAGTTGCAAGCCCACGGCGGCCCGGTGCTGCTGCAGCTGTTGCTGGCCCGCTGCCTGCAAGCCCAGCCCGGCCTGCGCCTGGCCGAGCCGGGTGAATTCACCGAACGGGCCTTCCTCAACGACAAGATCGACCTCGCTCAGGCCGAGGCCGTGGCCGACCTGATCGATGCCAGCACCGAGGCGGCGGCGCGCTCGGCGGCCCGTTCACTCAGCGGGGATTTCAGCGACGAGATCACACAACTGGCCGAGCGCACGGTGCGCCTGCGCATGCTGGTCGAAGCCACGCTGGACTTTCCGGAGGAGGAGATCGACTTCCTGGAGAAGGCCGGTGCCCGCGCCCTGCTCGACGGCTTGCTGGCCACGCTGGATGCTGCGCTGGCCCGTGCGCGCCAGGGCGCCTTGCTGCGCGAGGGCTTGCGCGTCGTGCTGGCCGGCCAACCCAATGTGGGCAAGAGCAGCCTGTTGAACGCACTGGCAGGGGCTGAACTGGCCATCGTGACGCCCATTCCCGGCACCACGCGAGACAAGGTCAGCGAAACCATCCAGATCGAAGGTGTGCCGCTGCACATCACCGACACCGCCGGTTTGCGCGCCGATGTGGAGGCCGCCGACGAGGTCGAACGCATCGGCATCGGCCGCAGCTGGCAAGCCATCGAGCAGGCCGATGTGGTGGTCTTCCTGCACGACCTCGGCCGCGTCGGCGAGGTGGGCTACGAAGCGGCCGACGTGCAGATCCAGGCCCAGTTGCCGGCCGGTGTGCCGGTGCTGCAGGTCTACAACAAAACCGATGTGGCGGGGCTCGCCGCGTCACCGCTGCCCGCCGGTGCGCTCACGCTGTCGGCCCGCACAGGACAGGGCCTGGAGACGCTGCGCCGCACGCTGCTGACCCAGGCGGGCTGGCAAGCCGCGCCCGAAGGCGTGTACACGGCGCGTGCGCGCCACGTCCAAGCGCTGTCGCGCGCGCGTGAACACCTGCTTCGTGCGCAAGGACACGCTGCGCAACGCGACGCCGCGCTGGATCTGCTGGCTGAAGAGTTGCGGCTGGCGCACCGCACCTTGGGCGAGATCACCGGGCAATTCAGCACGGAAGACCTGCTGGGCGTCATCTTCAGCAGTTTCTGTATCGGCAAGTGACCCGCTTGCCGGGCTGTGTCGTCAGGCCGCAGGCAGGCGTGCCAGCACGCGTACGGCGCCGCCTTCGCCCGGACCCAGGACCACGCCTTCGCCGGATGCCGTGGACGCACCCGCCAGGTCGGCGATGACGAAGTTGTGCGTCACCCAGACTTCGAAGCCGCGGCCAGGCAAATCCACCAGGGCGGCCCGCAGCGCGGCCAGCTGGGCGGCGCGGGCGCTGTCGCCCAGGCCCTGCGGCGAGCCCAGTGCCGACCACGGTTCAGCCCGGCCGAAGCCACCGCGCGCGGTGTCGAGGCAGCGGCACCACGGGCTGGAGCGCACACGCAGCGGGTCGAGGCCTTGCGCGCTGAACCAGGCACCCAGTCGGCGCGCCTGGTTGCGGCCGGCGTCGTCCAGGTTGCGTTGCGTGCTGCAGTCACCCAGGCGCATGCCTGGCGGGTCGTAGGTGCCTGGTGCTTCCGCGTGCCGGAACACCGCCACGGTGCGTCCGGCGCGCAACAGACGCGCTGCTTCAGGATTGCTCGCGGTGGCCCAGGCGGCCCATGACGAAAACATCAGGCCAGCCCCCAGTAAGGCACGTCGTTCAGGGTGCATGGGCTGGATGATCCACCGCATGCCCATACCCGCACACCGGGCCGGGTTGGCGGGCCGCCTGCCGTGCGAGCGCGCCGGGCCTTGCCAGCGCCCGCGTTCAGCCGCGCAGCAGCTTTTCTTCGGCCAGGGCCAGCGGTTCGGGCAGCCCTGACAGCACCAGCGTGTCGCCAGCGGCCAGCACGTGCTCGGGCAGCGCTTCACCGACACCGCCGCTGCCACGGCGCACCGACACCACGCTGATGCCGACGGCGTGGAAGGCCTGGTCGGCCAGCGTTTCGCCCAGGCAATGGGCGGCGATCGGCAAGGTCACACTCTGCAGCCGGGCCTGTGCCCGCTCTTCGACGGTGTCGTCGTCGGCGCCGTGGAAGTAGCCGCGCAGCAGGCTGTAGCGGGCGTCGCGCGCGTCGCGGGTGATGCGGATGACGCGTTTCATCGGCACGCCGACCAGCGCCAGCGCGTGGCCAGCCAGCATCAGGCTGCCTTCGATGGCTTCGGGCACCACTTCGGTCGCACCGGCGGCTTTCAGGCGGTCGATGTCGCTGTCGTCCACGGTGCGAACGATGACTGGCACGGTGGGCGCATGGGCTTGCACCAGGGCCAGGATCTTCAGCGCCGACGGCGTGTCGTGGTAGCTGACCACCACCGCGGCGGCGCGTGCCAGGCCGGCGGCCATCAGGCTCTGCAGGCGCGCAGCGTCGCCGAAAACCACGCTTTGGCCGGCGGCGGCGGCCTGGCGCACGCGGTCGGGGTCGAGGTCGAGCGCGATGTAGGGAATCTTCTCGGGCGACAGCAGGCGCGCCAGGTTCTGCCCGCTGCGGCCGTAGCCGCAGATGATGACGTGGCGTTCGGCAGCGATGGCGCGCTTGGCGATGGTGGTCAGCGCGACAGACTGCATCAGCCAGTCGCTGGCGCTCAGCTTGTTGACGATCCGGTTGCTGTACAGGATGACGAAAGGCGAGGCCAACATCGACAGCACCATGCTGGCCAGCACCGGGCTGACCCAGCTGGCAGCGACCAGGTTGCTCTGCGCGCCCAAGGTCAGCAGCACGAAGCCGAATTCACCGGCCTGTGCCAGGTACAACCCGGTGCGCAGGGCCACGCCCGGGGTGGCCCCGAAAGCCTTGGCCAGGGCCGCCACCAGGGCGAACTTCGCCACCACCGGCACGCTGGTCATCAGCAGCACCAGCAGCCATTGGTCGAGCACCGGGTGCCAGTCCAGCTTCATGCCGATGGTGATGAAGAACAGACCCAGCAGCACGTCGTGGAAGGGTCGGATATCGGTCTCGACCTGGTGCTTGTATTCGGTCTCGGCCACCAGCATGCCGGCCACGAATGCACCCAGCGCCAAGGACAAGCCGAAGTGTTCGGTCAGCCAGGCCAGGCCCAGCGTCACGAGCAACAGGTTCAGCATGAACAGCTCTTCGCTCTTGCGCCGCGCCACCAGGGTCAGCCAGGAACGCATCACCTTCTGACCACCAACCAGCAGCACCGTCAGCAGCAGACCTGCCTTGAGCCCCGCCCAGGCCATGGCCTGGACCAGGGCGGTGGCCGGTTCGCCCAGCGCCGGAATCAGCACCAGCAGCGGCACCACGGCCAAGTCCTGGAACAGCAGCACGGCCAGCACGCGCTTGCCGTGTTCACTTTCCAGCTCCAGGCGCTCGGCCATCATCTTCACGACGATGGCCGTTGAGGACATCGCCAGCGCGCCGCCCAGCACCAGCGCGCCCTGCCAGCCCATCTGCCAGGTGCCATGCAACAGCGCGGCGTAACCCCAGACCAGCACGGCGTGGCCGATCATGGTGACCGCGATGGTCAGCACCACCTGCGACAAACCCAGCCCGAACACCAGGCCGCGCATGCTGCGCAACTTCGGCAAGTTGAATTCCAACCCGATGACGAACATCAGAAAGACCACGCCGAACTCGGCCAGCACCTTCACGCCGGCGGTGTCTTTGGCCAGTGCCAGCGCGTTCGGGCCGATGAGCACGCCGACCACCAGATAGCCCAGCATCGGCGGCAGCTTCAGCGTGCGGCAGACCACCACGCCGAGCACGGCGGCAACCAGGTAGAGCAGGACGAGTTCGAGCGTGGAAGCCATGGCGCGGGTGCCTAGAATCGGTCGATGCTATGCGAGCCTTCCAGTGATGAAATCCGCCAACACCTTTGACGCGCAGCGCGCGCTGCAGATGGCGATTCGCACGCTGGAAATCGAGGCCCAGGCGCTGAACAAGTTGGCTGCCAACCCGCGCCCCAGCTTTGCGCAAGCTGTGCAAATCATCTTGAACTGCAATGGCCGCGTGGTGGTGATGGGCATGGGCAAGAGCGGCCACGTCGGCCGCAAGGTTGCCGCCACCCTGGCGTCCACGGGGACGCCGGCGATGTTTGTGCACCCGGCCGAGGCCAGCCACGGCGACCTGGGCATGGTGCTGCCGGGCGATGTGGTGCTGGCCATCAGCAACAGCGGCGAAAGCGACGAGCTGGCGGCCATCCTGCCAGCGCTGCTGCGCCTGGGCGTGCAGATCGTGGCCATCACGGGCGGCGCTGAATCGACATTGGCGCGTCATGCGCACACGGTCATTTCCAGCGCGGTGGACGAAGAAGCTTGCCCTTTGAACCTGGCGCCCACCGCCAGCACCACCGCGCAGATGGCGCTGGGCGACGCGCTGGCCGTGGCCTTGTTGGACGCGCGCGGCTTCAAGGCCGAAGACTTCGCGCGCTCGCATCCCGGCGGCAGCCTGGGCCGCAAGCTGCTGATCCACGTGCAAGACCTGATGCGCAGCGGCGACGCCGTGCCGCGCGTGGCACCGGGCGCCACTTTCAGCGAACTGCTGCGCGAAATGACCGGGAAGGGCCTGGGCTTCACCGCCGTGGCCGATGCGGCCGGCCCGCCGCTGGGCATCTTCACCGACGGCGATCTGCGCCGCCTGATCGAACGTGGCGAACACGCCGACCTGCGCAGCCTGACCGCCGCACGCGTGATGCACAACGCCCCCCGCCTGGTGCGCGCCGGTGCGCTGGCGGTTGAGGCCGCCGGTGTGATGGAGCTGCAACGCGTCACCAGCGTGCTGGTGGTGGACGACGCCGGTCTGCTGGTGGGTGCGCTGAACTCCAACGACCTGATGCGGGCGAAAGTCATCTGACGCCGCGCCATGCGAACACTGAAGCCCACACTCACTTTCGCCGTGGAGCTGTTGCTGAAGGCACAAGGCACCGGCCTGGGCATGAAAGCCGCCATTTTTGACGTCGACGGCGTGCTGACCGACGGCCGGCTGTACATCAGCGAGCTAGGCGAATCGGTGAAAGCCTTTTCAGCGCTGGACGGGCACGGCTTGAAACTGCTGCGGCAAGGCGGCATCGAACCGCTGGTGATCACCGGGCGTGATTCACCGGCCGTGCGTCGCCGTGTCGCCGACCTGGGTTTGGTCCATGCGGTCTACGGTGCGCACGACAAACTGGCGGCCGCCAACAGTTTGCTGTCCAGCCTGAAACTGGACTGGCCGGATGTCGCCGCCATCGGTGACGACTGGCCCGACCTGCCGCTGCTGGCCCGCGCCGGCTTCGCCTGTGCGCCGGTCAACGCCCATGCCGAGGTGCGCGCGCGGGCCGATCACGTCACCGCCGCTGCCGGCGGACACGGTGCGGCGCGCGAGTTCTGCGACCTGCTGCTGATCGCCGCCGGACGCTACGCCGGCTTGCTGCAAGGCCATCTGCAAACACTGGATGGCCGCTAGCCAACGCGCATGAGTGTCGAACTGCACTTGCCCGACCTGCCAGAAGTGCCGATCTCGTTCGGCCCGGCTCGCGCGGCTGCGGCGCGCATCGAGATGCCGTGGCACCTGCGGCTGCGGGCCTCGGTTTCCGCGTATTTGCCGCTGCTGCTGATGACGGCATTGGCTCTGGCCACGTGGTGGTTGGTGAAGAACTCGCCGCGAGGGCCGGCTGTGGATGAAGCCCGCGCCGTGTCGGCGGCGCCTGACTACACGATGAGCCGCTTCACACTGGAGCGCTTTGACGCGACAGGCCGGCTGAAGCTGCGCATCGAGGGCGAACAGATGCGTCATTTCCCGGCCACCGACCGGATCGAGATCGATGGGGCGGTCATCCGCGCCATCGCACCCGACGGCCGGGTCACGCTGGCCCATGCGCAGCGTGCCATCGGCAATGGCGATGGCAGTGAGGTGCAATTGCTCGGCGGCGCCGAAGTCACCAGCGAACGAGCCGGCGACAGCAATCTGGTCATGCGCAGCGAATTCCTGCATGCCTTCTTTGTCACCGAGCGGGTGCGCAGCCACCTGCCGGTGCAGGTGCAGATGGGTGCCACCGAACTGCGTGCCGCAGGCCTGGACTACGACCATGCCGCGCACCGGCTGGCGTTGACAGGCCCGCTGCGTGCTGTGATGGCCCCCGTGGCGGTGAAACGATGAGTGCGCCCCTGGTCTTCATCACTGGCGCATCCAGCGGCATCGGTCAGGCTCTGGCTGCGCGCTACGCGCAGGCTGGTTGGCGGCTGGCCCTGGTGGCCAGGCGCACCGACGAACTGGCGCGCTGGGTCGCATCGCAAGGCCTGGACGCTGACCAGGCCCAGGTCTACGGTGCCGACGTGGCCGTGCCCGACAGCGTCATCGAAGCGGCGCAGCGCTGCATCACCAGCCAGGGTCTGCCCGATGTGGTCATCGCCAACGCCGGTATCAGCGTCGGCATGGACACTGGCGAGCGCGGCGACCTGGAGGTGATGCGAGATGTGTTCGCCGTCAACAACATCGGCCTGGCCGCCACCTTCCACCCTTTCATGCGGCGCATGCGCCAGCGCGGCTCGGGCAAGCTGGTCGGCATGGCCAGCGTCGCGGCCATTCGGGCGATGCCCGGGCACGGGGCGTACCACGCCAGCAAGGCCGGTGTGGTGGCGTATTGCGAAAGCCTGCGCGGCGAATGCCGTGGCACCGGGGTGCAGGTGGTGACGCTGTTGCCGGGCTACATCGCGACGCCGCTGACCGCGCGCAACCCGTACCCGATGCCGTTCCTGATGCCGGCCGAGCGTTTTGCCGATGCGGCGTTCAAGGCCATCGCGGCGGGCGTCAGCTACCGCGTGATTCCCTGGCAGATGGCGGTCGTGGCCAAGTTGCTGCGGGTGTTGCCCAACCGTTTGTTCGACCGCCTGTTTGCCGGTCGAGGGCGCAAGCCGCGGCGCAGTTGAAAGCAGAAGGCGTTGCAGAAACAAACAAGGCACCCGCAGGTGCCTTGTTCAGACTGACTTGAAGGGACTGAGCAGGTCAGTAGCCGCCGCGGCTTCCGCCGCCACCACCACCGTAGCCGCCACCACCACCACCACCACCGCCGCTACGGCCACCGCCGCCACCGCCGCCATAGGGGCTGCGACCACCGCTGCCACCGCCACCGCCGTAAGGACTGCGACCACCGCCGCCGCCAGCACCACCAGCACCGCCAGCGCCACCGCTGCCGCCACCACCGTAGCCGCCACCACCACCGCCGCCGTAGCCGCCACCGCCGCCACCGCTGCGAGGACCACCGCCGCCGCCGCCGCTGAAGCCGCCCGGACGCTCTTCACGAGGACGGGCTTCGTTGACAACGACAGCGCGGCCGTCGACCGGCTGGCCATTCATGCCATTGATGGCAGCTTGCGCTTCCGGATCGGAGCCCATTTCCACGAAGCCGAAGCCCTTGGAACGACCCGTTTCACGGTCCATCATGACCTTCGCGGAGGTCACGGTGCCATATTGCGAAAAAGCCTGCAGCAGCGTGTCATCGCGAACCGAGTAGGCCAGATTACCGACGTAAAGTTTGTTTCCCACGGGGAGCCCTTAAAAGTACCTAGAAAAACCATGCGGAGCTCAACCCTGCGTGAACCAATCAAGCGAAAGGTGCGGCTGCCAGACACAGACTCCGTATTAAGTCACTCCCAACCCACACCTGTAAAGACAGCCCAACCCAAATGTTGTTTTGGCATCGTAAATTCATGTTGCCTGCAACACTTGCAGTTAAAAAATGACAGGGGCTGGTGCATGGCCAAAGTGAGCCGGACATGAGCCGGACATGAGCCGCCGGAACTCAGTGCCCGCCGCAGCCCCTACCATCGGCGCATGGATCTGCTCAAGCCCTTGATTGCGCTGCTCGCCATCGTCAACCCGATCGGTGTGGTGCCATTTTTCATCCACTTCACGCGGGCCTTCACGCCCGAGCAGCGCCGCCAAACCATCCGCGTCAGCGCGTTCACGGCCTTTGCGGTCATCGCCCTGAGCGCGGTGGCCGGGCTGAAGATCATCGAGTTTTTCGGCATCACGCTGGCTTCGTTCCAGGTCGGTGGCGGCACGCTGTTGCTGATCAGTTCGCTGACGATGCTGAATGCCCAGCCGGCCGAGGCCAAGCCCGGTGACGCCAGTGACACCAGCGAGAAGCTGGACGCAGGGGCCAGCATTGCGGTGGTGCCCTTGACCATCCCGCTGCTGACCGGCCCGGCCACCATTTCGACCATGGTGATCTACGCCGAAAAGACGCGCTACCTGTGGCAGATCGGTGTGCTGGTGGGCTACGGCGTCGTGATCGGCCTGGTGACCTACATCGCGTTTACCGCCTCGGGCCGGATTGCCAAGGTGCTGGGCCGCACCGGCATCAACGTCATGACGCGCTTGATGGGCCTGATCCTGGCGGCGATGGCGGTCGAACTGCTGGCCGATGGTCTGGTGAAGCTTTTTCCGGTGCTGGCCACCCCCTTGGTCCGCTGAACACACACTGAAATCCGATGACCCTGTTGAAAACCGACGTCAATTACGACTACATCGTGGTGGGTGCCGGCACGGCCGGCTGCCTGCTGGCCAACCGGCTTTCGGTTGACCCGAAGTGCCGCGTGTTGCTGGTGGAGGCCGGCGGCCACGACGACTACCACTGGATCCACATTCCGGTGGGTTACCTGTACTGCATTGGCAACCCGCGCACCGACTGGCTGTACTCAACCGAGGCCGACCCGGGCTTGAACGGCCGCAGCCTGCGCTACCCGCGCGGCAAGGTGCTGGGCGGCAGTTCCAGCATCAACGGCATGATCTACATGCGCGGTCAGTCGCGTGACTACGACGCGTGGGCGGCCAGCGTGGGCGACGACACCTGGCGCTGGGCGCATTGCCTGCCGCACTTCAAGCGCCACGAAGATCACTGGCGCGGTGGCGACGACATGCACGGCAGCGGCCAGGAATGGCGGGTTGAAAAGCAGCGGCTGAGCTGGAAAATTCTCGACGCTTTCGCAGCCGCTGCGCGCGAGGCCGGCATTCCCGCCACCGAGGACTTCAACCGCGGCAGCAACGAGGGCGTCGGTTACTTCGAGGTCAACCAGAAACGCGGCATGCGCTGGAACACGTCGAAGGCTTTCTTGCGGCCGGTCGTCGGGCGGGAAAACCTGCAGGTCTGGACCGGTGCGCAGACGTCGCGCGTGTTGCTTGAAGGCGGCCGGGCGGTGGGCATCGAGGTGCTGCCGGTGCAAGGCGGCGAGGCGATCCGCGCGCGGGCCAACCGCGAGGTGGTGCTGTGTACCGGCGCGATCGGCACGCCGCAGTTGCTGCAGTTGTCGGGCATCGGCCCGGGCGCGCTGTTGCACGAACACGGCATTGCCGTGCAACGCGATTTGCCGGGTGTGGGCGAGAACCTGCAAGACCACCTGCAGATCCGGGCGGTTTACGCGGTGCAGGGCGTGACGACGCTGAACACCCGGGCGAATTCGCTGTGGGGCAAAGCCGCTATCGGACTCGAGTATCTGCTGCGGCGCAGCGGGCCGATGAGCATGGCGCCGTCGCAGCTGGGGGCTTTCGCACGCTCGTCGCCTGAGCACATCTGGCCCAACCTGCAGTACCACGTGCAGCCGCTGTCGCTGGACGCCTTCGGGCAGCCGCTGCACACCTACAACGCCTTCACCGCCAGCGTGTGCAACCTGAACCCGACGTCGCGCGGCCATGTGCGCATTGCCTCGCCGCGCCCGCAAGACGCGCCGCGCATCCAGGCGCGCTACCTGTCGACCGCCGAAGACCGCCAGGTGGCGGCCGATTCCCTGCGTTTGACGCGGCGCATTGCAGCGATGCCGGCCCTGGCGAAGTACCGGCCGCAGGAAGTCAAACCTGGCACCCAGTTCCAGAGTGACGAAGACCTGGCGCGGCTGGCCGGCGACATCGGCACCACCATCTTTCACCCCGTGGGCACCTGCAAGATGGGCCCGTCGAGTGACCCCAACGCGGTGGTCGACGCCCGGCTGCGCGTGCATGGCGTGCCGGGCCTGCGCGTCGCCGACGCCAGCGTGATGCCCACCATCACCAGTGGCAACACCAATTCGCCGACGTTGATGATTGCCGAGCGGGCTGCTGCATGGCTGATTGCCGACGCGGCGGGTTAGCCCGAATGGCAGGCGCTGACCCAGCCTCTACATTCGGCCCACTCGTGGCGGGGGTCGAACAGACCCACTGCCCCACGGGGGCCCGAGGAGACGATAGACACCGTTCGAAGTGACATCTTGCAGATCGGTCCCACAGATGGACTGGCTTTTGAAAGCGCCGCCTGGTCGGCGCTTTTTTATGGCGGCTGTGCTTTTCCAGTTGCCCGTCGGGTGTCTTGCGCCGGGCCGGCGCGCAGATAAGGCGCTGCTTCAGGCCCTGTTTCCCAGACCTGCGCGCTGCCAGCGTGCCTAGGATGGGGGCCCAGCCCGCCGTCCGCCGCCATGTCTGTCAACCCTGAACTCCGCAAGCTCGACATCGACATCCCGTCGCAACCGCAGGCGCTGGTGCAGCTCTCGTTGCTGCTGGCCGAAGACGAGATCAATTTGCCGGCGGTGGCGGGCCTGATCGAAACCGACATGGCCCTGGCGGCCTCGGTGATGAAGGCGGTGAATTCCTCGCTCTACGGTCTGAAGGGCCGGGTGCAGAGCGTGCAGCAAGCCATCACCTACCTGGGCATGCGCGAGGTTGCGGCCATCACCTTCGAAATGGGGCTGCGCGCGGCATTCCCGCCAGCACCTGAACTCGATCCGATCTGGGACCGCGCCGCCCAGCGTGGCGCGCTGATGGCGCAATTGGCGACGCGTTTGTCGCTGGATGCCTGGGCCGCGCACTCGGCCGGGCTGTTCGAGGAATGCGGCAAGGCCGTGTTGTTTCGCCATGCGCCCGACCACTACCGCGCCATGCTGCGCGCGACCCACAACGACGCTGAACTGTTGACGCTGGAACACGCCGGCTTTGGTGTCAGCCATGACGCCTTGGGTGCCGCGCTGTGTGAAAGCTGGGGCCTGGGCGCAGCAGCCGTGGCCAGCGTGCGCTTTCACGTGCTGGCCCAGTGCACCCTGGCGCTGCCCGAAATGCCCGCCCGGCGGCCGATCTGCGCCTTGTCGGTGCTGGCCCGGGTGATGCTGGGCGCGCCTGAAATGCTGGACGAGGCAACCGCAGCTTTGGCCGCGCAGACCGATCTGGACCTGACGCTGCTGCGCCGTGCCGCGCGCCTGACGCTGGAGCAACTGGACAGCGCAGCCAGCCACGGCCGCCACTGACCGCCACTGACCGCCACTGACCGCCATTGACCGCCATTGACCGCGACAGGTCGCCACGGCCTGCCGTCGGGCCTATCGCTGTGTTCTTGAGCGCTGTGACCCCGTAAGCTGCGGGAAGTCCTGCCTTCAGCCGGGCCGCGGCTTGGTTAGTCTTCCGGGCTCACGCACCACAGGCAGGCCGCAGGCCGCATTGATCATGTCCTCACCCGTTTCTGCCGACGCGCTGGCCCTCCAGCGCCTGTACCACTGGGAAAAAACAGCGGCCAGCCGCATCGCCTTCACGCAGCCCACCGGCGGCGGTGCGGCTCGTGACTACACCTGGGGCGAGGTCATGGGCGAAGTGCGCCGCATGGCCACGCACCTGCAGAGCCTGGGCCTGCAGCCTGGCGACAAGGTGGCGCTGCTGGCCAAGAACACCGCGCACTGGATGATGAGCGACTGGGCCATCTGGATGGCCGGTTGCGTGTCGGTGCCGCTGTACCCCACGCTGGCACCGTCGACCATCCGACAGATCCTGGAACACAGCGAATCGAAGCTGCTGTTCGTGGGCAAGCTCGACGGCTGGAAGGGCATGAAGCCCGGCATACCGGCAGGTCTGCCCTGCATCGCGCTGCCGCTGGCGCCCGACGACGCCCGCGCGGTCTACCCGCAATGGGAAGCGCTGGTCGCGCAGGCCCAGCCGCTGCAGGGCAGCCCGGTGCGCCCCGCCGATGAGCTGTCGACCATCATGTACACCTCGGGCACCACAGGCGCGCCGAAGGGTGTGATGCACACCTTCGGCGCTTTCGCGCAGGCGGTGGCGCAAGGGCTGAGTCGCATCCCGATGGACGCTGATGCCCGCATGCTCAGCTACCTGCCGCTGTCGCACGTGGTCGAACGCGCACTGGTCGAACACGGTCAATTGGCCACCGGCATGCACGTCTATTTCGCCGAGAGCCTGGACACCTTCACCACCGACCTGCAGCGGGCCCGCCCGACGGTCTTCTTCAGCGTGCCGCGCCTGTGGGTGAAGTTCCAGCAGGGCATCAACGCCAAGATGCCGCAGCCCAAGCTGGCGCGGCTGCTCAGCATCCCCATCCTGGGCGGCATCGTGCGCCGGAAAATCCTGTCGACGCTCGGGCTCGATCAGTGCCGCTTCGCCGCCGGTGGTGCTGCACCCATGCCGCCCGAGCTGCTGACCTGGTATGCCCGGCTGGGCCTGCGTCTGGCCGAGGGTTACGGCATGACGGAGAACATCGGTGCCAGCCACATCAGCACCGGCAATGTGCAGGACGTGGGCACCGTGGGCCTGCCCTATGAAGCGGCGCAGTGCCGCATCGACCCGGTTTCGGGCGAGATCCAGATCCTGTGTCCGTGGACCATGTTGGGCTACTACAAGGAAGAGGCCCTGACGCGCGAGGCCTTCACCGCCGACGGCTGGCTGCGTACCGGCGACAAGGGGAAGGAAGACGCGCAGGGCCGGCTGAAGATCACCGGCCGCGTGAAAGACCTGTTCAAGACCAGCAAGGGCAAGTACGTGGCACCCGCGCCCATCGAAGACAAGCTGGTGATGCACAACGCGGTCGAGGCCTGTTGTGTGACCGGTGCCAACCTGGGCCAGCCGCTGGCGTTGGTGATGCTGAACCCGGACGCCGTCAAGAAGTCGGCTGACGCGGCCGGCAAGGCCGAACTCGAGGCCTCGCTGCTGGCCCATGTCCAGCACATCAATGAAGGCCTGGACCCGCACGAACAGCTGGACTGCATCGTGCTGATGACCGACGCCTGGACGGTGGACAACGACATCATCACGCCGACCTTCAAGGTCAAGCGCAACCGCATCGAAGACCTGTTCGCGAAAAACTACGACCGCTGGGTGGGCATGAAGAAAAAGGTGATCTGGTACGCCTGAACGCGTTCGGCCGTTCGGCCGTTTGGCCGCCGAGTGAGGGCTCGCTGGGGAAATCCTGGGGCCGCAGCCGGGGTGGCTTGGGTAGTCTTGAGCGCCTGAACTTCTACGGACGGCCCTTGGCCGCGAGCGACATGCCCTCACCCGTTACCGCCGACGCGCTGGCGCTGCAGCGCCTGTACCACTGGGAAAAAACCGCCGCCGACCGGGTGGTGCTGTCCCAGCCCATGGGCCAGGGCGTGGTGCGTGACTTCACCTGGCGCGAGGTGATGGACCAGTCGCGCCGCATCGCCGCGCACCTGCAAAGTCTGGGTCTGCAGCCCGGGGACAAGGTGGCCCTGCTGGCCAAGAACACGGCGCATTGGCTGATGACCGACTTCGCCATCTGGCTGGGTGGTTTCGTGTCGGTGCCGCTGTACCCGACGCTGGCCGCCGGCACCATCCGCCAGATTCTTGAACACAGCGAAGCCAAACTGCTGTTCGTCGGCAAGCTCGATGGCTGGAAGGGCATGAAGCCGGGCGTACCGGCCGGTCTGCCCTGCATCAGCCTGCCGCTGGCACCTGACGACGTGAAGGTCTCCTATCCCAGCTGGGACGACATCGTTGCCAAGACAGGCCCGCTGAAGGGCAACCCGCTGCGCGAAGCCGGCGAGCTGGCGACCATCATGTACACCTCGGGCACCACCGGCGCACCGAAGGGCGTGATGCACAGCTTCGGCACCTTCGCCTGGGGCATATCGTCGGCATTGAAACGCGTGCCGCACATCAACAGCGAAGCGCGCATGCTGAGCTACCTGCCGCTGGCCCACGTGGCCGAACGCACGCTGGTTGAACACGGTCTGCTGGCCACCGGCATGCACGTCTACTTCGCCGAAAGCCTGGACACCTTCGCCGCCGACCTGCAGCGCGCCCGGCCCACGCTGTTCTTCAGCGTGCCGCGGCTGTGGGTGAAGTTTCAGCAGGGCATCGGGGCCAAGATGCCGCCGGCCAAGCTGGACCGCCTGCTGAAGATTCCCATTCTGGGCGGCATCGTGCGCAAGAAGATCCTCACCGCGCTGGGCTTGCAAGACTGCACTTTCGCCGCCGGCGGCGCGGCACCGATGCCACCCGACCTGCTGCGCTGGTACAAGAAGCTCCATCTCGATCTGGCCGAGGTCTACGGCATGACCGAGAACTGCGGCGTGAGCCACGCCACCCTGCCCGGCAAGCAGCGCCCGGGCACCGTGGGCCTGCCCTACGACGGCGTGGCATGCCGGCTCGACCCGGTGACCAGCGAAATCCAGATGAAGGCACCGTGCCTGATGCTGGGTTACTTCAAGGAACCCGAACTGACCCGCCAGGCCCTGACCGACGACGGCTGGCTGCACACCGGCGACAAAGGCGCACTGGACGGCGAAGGCAACCTGAAGATCACCGGCCGGGTGAAAGACCTCTTCAAGACCAGCAAGGGCAAGTACGTGGCCCCGGCACCCATCGAGGACAAGCTGGTGATGAACGCCGCCATCGAGGCCTGTTGCGTGACCGGTGCCAACCTGGGCCAGCCCCTGGCCCTGGCCATGCTGAACCCCGACGCGGTGAAGAAGGCCGCCGACCCCGCTGGCAGGGCTGAGCTGGAAGCCTCGCTGACGGCCCACATCGCGCAGATCAACGAAGGCCTCGACCCGCACGAGCAGCTGGACTGCATCGTGCTGATGACCGACGCCTGGACGGTGGACAACGACCTGATCACGCCGACCTTCAAGGTCAAGCGCAACCGCATCGAAGACCTGTTCGCGAAGAACTACGACCGTTGGGTGGGGACCAAGAAGAAGGTGATCTGGTATGCCGCCTGATTCAGCGCGGCGCCGAAGCCGATGAGGCGGCCGGGGCTTGCGGGTTCGCCGCCACCACGCCGGTAGCGATGGGAATTTCTTCGCTGATGGTCAGGCCGGTGACGAAGTAGCGCGTGTCGCCGAAGCAGCTGCCCGGCAGGCCGACCTTCTCTTCGTAGTGCAGCGCCACACGCTTGCCCACGGCCTTGGTGACCCGGTCGGCCACCCCGTCGTCGTGGATCGTGAAGGTGAACTTTTCGGGCATCGAGCCGGGCAGCGAGACCAGCGCCAGTTCGCCCTCCCAGGTCTTGCAGATCCAGCCCTTGTTCGACAGCTTCTGCACCCAGCCGGCGCGTTCGCCGCTGGAATAGCTCCACTTCAAGGCCGCCCAGAAATACAAGGTGACCAGTGCCGCGAGCACCAGCAAGGGAAGAACGAGGCGTTTGAACATGGTGCGGTCTTGGGCTGGGTTGGCAGTCGGAGTCGGCGGATTATCGGGTTGCGAAAGTCAGACCCCGAAAGCGCCGCCCCGCACTACTTCGAATTCGCCTTGAAGCTGGTGAAGATGCGCGTCTGCACGCGGCGGATGTCTTGCGGCACCGCGTCCGAAGGGTTGATCTTCTTCAGGTCGGCCGCGCTCAGGAAAATGGTCGGGTTGTCGGCCACCGCCTTGGTCACGAACTTCTTCGCCGCGCTGTTCGGGTTGGCGTAGAAGACCTTGTTGGTCAGCGCCGCATGCACTTCGGGGCGCAGGATGTAGTTGATGAAGAGGTGGGCGTTCCTGACGTTCTTGGCGTCCTTCGGAATGGCCATGGTGTCCACCGACAACATGGCGCCGGTGGCCGGAATCAGCGCCTGGATGTCTTGCCCGTTCTTGCTGTCGATGGCGCGCTGTCGCGCGATGTTGATGTCGCCCGAATAGCCCATCACCACGCACAACTGACCGGTGGCCAGGTCGTTGATGTAGCCCGACGACGAGAAGCGCGTGACGGCCGGCCGCGCCGCCATCAGCACCGCCTTGGCCGCGTCGTAGTCGGCGGGCGTCTTGCTGTAGGCCTCCTTGCCGGCATAGATCATGGCCACCGGCATCACTTCAGACGCCGAGTCGAGCAGGTTGATGCCGCAGCCCTTCAGTTTGCTGGCGTACTCGGGCTTGAAGATCAGGTCCCAGGGGTTGGCGGGCAGCGGCGTGGCACCCAGTGCGGCCTTGACCTTGCCGGTGTTGATGCCCACGGTGACATAGCCCCACAGCCAGGTGACGAGGAACTGGTTGCCGGGGTCGATGCCGCTCATCTTGTCCAGCAGTGCCGGGTCGAGGTTGCCCCAGTTCGGCAGCAGCGCGCGGTCCAGCTTCTGGTACAGGCCGGCCTGGATCTGCGTCTTCGCAAAGTGCGCGCTGGGCACCACGATGTCATAGCCGGTCTTGCCGGCGACCAGTTTGGCCTGCAGGATTTCGTTGTTGTCGTAGTTGTCGTAGCGGACCTTGATGCCGGTCTCTTTCTCGAAGTTCCGAACCGTGTCTTCGGCGATGTAGTCCGACCAGTTGTAGATGTTCAGCACCTTGGGCTCGGTGGCCTGGGCGCAGGCCGCGCCACCGAAGACGGCGGCGGCGAACAGGCTGCTGGCGAGCACGGTGCGGGCGAGCAGGGACGTCTTGGACATGGTGCGAATTCCCTGGGGTGACAGCGTTGCAGCAGACAACGAAAGCGGCGAGATTTTGGCTGACAGGCGGCCGTGCAGCGGTCCGCCCAGCGCCGGTTACCAAAGAATGGGCGTGCCATCCCAGGCGTGAAAACCGCCACTGCCCCCCTCGGCCGGCAGGGCGTCCAGAACGGCCAGCAGATGGCGTGCCGCGTCTTCGGGGGTGCTGGCGTCGGCGTTGCCGATGATGGGTGCCGACAGGCCTGAGCGCACCGTCCCCGGGTGCAGGGCGGCCAGCACCGCCAGCGGGCGTTTGCGTGCCACCTCGACGGCCGCCGTGCGCAGCAGCATGTTCAGCGCGGCCTTGCTGGCGCGGTAGCTGTACCAGCCGCCCAGGCGGTTGTCGCCGATGCTGCCCACGCGGGCCGACAGCACGGCCAGCAGGCCGCGCTCCTTCAGCGGCAGCAGGTCGTGGAAGTGCTTGATCAGCAGCGCCGGGCCGATGGCGTTGACGGCGTGGGCGCGGGCCAGCGTGGCGGCGTCCAGGTCGGCCAGGCGCTTTTCAGGCAGGCGGCCATCGACCTGCAAGATGCCGGTGGCGCAGACCAGCAGGTGCAGCGGGCCGCCCTGGCCCGAGTTGTCACGCAGGCGCGCAGCGGCAGCGGCCAGGCTGGCTTCGTCCAGCAAGTCCAGCGGCGGTTCGCTGTGGCGCGACAGCGCGGTGACCTGGCCGCAGCGCGGGTCGGCCTGCAGCGCGCGCACCAGCGCACCGCCGATCGCACCCGAGGACCCGACCACCACCGCGCGGTAGCCCGGGGGCAGGCTGGTCATGGTGGCGGCTGGGGCGGCTGGGGCGGCTGGGGCGGCTGGGGCTGATGGGGCGGCTGGGGCTGATGGGGCTGATGGGGCTGATGGGGCTGATGGGGCTTTCGGCATGGGCGATGACGATAGCCGCAGCACAATGCCCCTGTGTCTTTCCACGCGGTGTTGCCATGACGTTGTTGATCCTGGGTCTTGTGCTTTTTCTGGGTGTGCATTCGGTGCGCATCGTGGCCGACGACTGGCGCAGCGCCCTGCGCGCGCGCATCGGGGAGAACGCCTGGAAGGGCGTGTATTCGGTGCTCTCGCTGCTGGGCTTTGTGTTGATCTGCTACGGCTACGGCCTGGCGCGCCAGCAGCCTGTGGTGTTGTGGTCCACACCGGTCTGGACGCGCCACCTCGCGGCCTTGCTGACGCTGCCGGCCTTCGTGCTGCTGGTGGCTTCGCAGGTGCCGGGCAATGCCATCAAGGCCAAGCTGCGCCACCCCATGCTGCTGGGTGTGAAGCTGTGGGCCACGGCCCACCTGATCGCCAACAACACCGCCGCAGACCTGTTGCTGTTCGGCGCCTTTCTGGTCTGGGCCGCCGTTGACTTCCGCGCCGCGCGCCAGCGCGACCGCGCGCAGCAGATCGTCTACCCGGCTGGCCGCAGCGGGCCCACGCTGGTGGCGGTGGTGGGTGGCCTGGTGGCCTGGGCGGTGTTCGCCTTCTGGGCCCATGCGGCCTGGATCGGCGTGCGGCCTTTCGGCTGAACACCCCCGGCGCGGGGCACCCGGCCGGGTGCCCGCCGCGCGCCGCCGTCCGGGTGATGGTCGCAACGCGGGTGCCGGCCGACGATGCGGCACCGCGTTGCATCGAGGTGCCCGAGATGAAGACCCCGCCCCGTTCGCTGTCCCGTTCGCTGTCCCGTTCGTTGGCCGGTTCGTTGCGCCAGTGGCTGGCGCGCTTGCAGCCCACAGCGGCCGCGCTGCCCGCGGTGCGCAAGAGCCGCACCGAAGCCGACGTCGAAACCGAACCACCCGGCGCTTGCGGTTGGTTCGACTCCAGCCATGAGCTGGTTCACGGCCTGCAGGTGCAGGAGCTGACCTCCCCCGAAAGTCAGGCTGCCGCCTTGCCGCTGGCGACCTGGCTGCAGTTGCAGCTGGAAGGCTGCGGCAGCGCCCGGACGGCGTGATGCGCGGCTGCGTTCAGGCCGGGTTCAAGCCGAATTCAGGCCGGGTTCACGCCAGACGCCCAGCCTGGAAATCTTGCACCGCCTGATTGATTTCCTGTTGCGTGTTCATCACGAAAGGGCCGTACTGCGCGATCGGTTCCTTCAGCGGCCGGCCGGCCACCAGGATGGCGCGCGCGCCGTCGGGACCGGCCTGCAGCCGGGTGCTGTCGCTGCCTGGCGTGTTGGCCAGGATGGCCATGCGGCGTGGCCGCACCCGTTCGTCACCGACCGTCAACTCACCCCTGTAAACGACGATGAAAGCGTTGTGCGCTTCGGGCAGCGGTTGCTCGAAAACTGCACCCGCTTCCAGGTAGATGTCGAGGAACAGCGCCTGCGTGTCGTGGCGCTGCACGGCACCTGACACGCCGCATGCGGCACCGGCAATCACGCGCACCGTGGTGCCCGGGCCCTGCCATTCGGGCACCGCTTCGGTGGCCACATCGCGGTACCAGGGCTCGCGCATCTTGTCTTTCGCGGGCAGGTTCAGCCACAGCTGGAAGCCTTCCATCGCGCCTTCGTGCTGCTCGGGCATTTCGCTGTGGATGACGCCGCGGCCGGCGGTCATCCACTGCACGCTGCCGGGGGCCAGCAGGCCTTCATTGCCCGCACTGTCGCGGTGGCGCATGCGGCCCTGCAGCATGTAGGTGACGGTCTCGAAGCCGCGGTGCGGGTGGTCGGGGAAGCCGCCGATGTAGTCGCCGGGGTTGTCTGTGCCGAAGGCGTCGAGCATCAGGAAGGGGTCGAGCCGGCGTTGCAGGTCTTGTGTCAGCACGCGCACGAGCTTGACGCCGTCGCCGTCGCTGGTGGACTGGCCCTGGACCAGACGCTCGACGGTGCGTGGGCTGGTGACCGTGGCCGATGTGGGGGCGGTGGACGTGTTCATGTTCGGCACTTTATCGGTCCTGCGCCAAGGCGTGATTGCGGGGCCTTGCACGCTGGGTTCAAATGCACCTCCCTGCGCGCATTGGAGTTCGTCACATGAAAGCAGTCTGGAATGGCGTCGTGGTCGCCGAGAGCGACGACACCGTGGTCGTCGAAGGCAACCACTACTTCCCCGCCGCCGCGCT
>JANMZP010000235.1:0-53618 GCA_031383435.1 Betaproteobacteria bacterium
CAAATAGGCGTCGTACCAGGCCATCTCGCGGATCAGCGCCTGCGCAATCTCGGGCGTGGCGGCGCGGGCCGTCAGCTGCGCAATACCGTCGCGCACCTCGGTGGTTTCGCTGAACATCACGCGGGCCCCGGCGCGCACCAGCAGGTCGGTGCAAAAGCCCACCGCCGGGTTGGCGGTGACGCCGCTGAAGGCGTCGCTGCCGCCGCACTGCACGCCCACCACCAGCTCGCTGGCCGGCACGGTTTCCCGGCGGCGCGCGTTCAGGCGTTGCAGGTGCACATCGGCCTGGCGCACGATGGCGTCGACCATGCTCATGTAGCCCACGTGCGCGTCGTCTTGCAGGCAGGTCACATCGAGTGCGCCGCCTGCGGCGCCGCGTGCATCCAGCGGCGCGCCGGCCGGCCGGCGTTCATCGGCAATGGCAAAGCTGCCCGGCGGCAGCAGGCGTTCGGGCTGCAGCTTTTCGCAACCCAGGCTGACCACCATCACCTCGCCGCCGAAATTGGGGTTCAGGCTGATGTTGCGCAGCGTGCGGATGGGCACCACGGCGTCGGGTGCGTCGATGGCCACGCCGCAGCCGTAACCGTGTTCCAGCGCCACCACGCCGTCCACCTGCGGGTAGCGCGGCAGCAGCTCGGCGCGGATGCGCTGCACGGCCGCTTCCGTCACCCCGGCCACGCACTGCACGGTCTGGGTGATGGCCAACAGGTTGCGCGTACCCACCGAGCCGTCGGCGTTGCGGTAGCCCTGGAAGGTGTAGCCGGTCAGCGGCGTTTGCGGCGGCGCGGGCCGGGTGGCCATGGGCAGGCCTTCAAGGCCGCGCGCGGCGGGCATCTGCAGCAGGCGTTCATGCACCCAGCATCCGGCGGCGATGTCTTTCACCGCCAGGCCGATGGGGATGCCGTAGCGCAGCACAGCCGCGCCGGCGGCGATGTCCACCAGCGCCACCTTGTGGCCTTGCGGCACGCGGTCCAGCAGCACCAGGCCGGGCGTCAAGCTGCCGGCGGCAGACCCCAGCACGGTGCCAGCCTCCAGCCCGCCGTCGTTGGCCACGATGGCGACGTTGTCGCTGTCGTGCATGCGGATGGTTAGCGGCGGGCGAGGGGTGCTCGTGTTCATGGGGCTGGCGGCATGTCGATGACGATGGCGCGGAAGTCGTTCACATTGGTCAGCGTCGGGCCGGTGACGACGGCGTCGCCCAAGGCGCCGAAAAAGCCGTGGCCGTCGTTGTTGTCCAGGCTGGCGCGCGGTGATGTGCCCAGCGCCCAGGCACGGGCCAGGGTGTCGGGTGTGATGCAGGCGCCGGCAATTTCTTCCTGGCCGTCCACGCCGTCGGTGTCACCGGCCAGCGCGTGCACGCCGGGCAGGCCGTCCAGCGCCAGCGCCATCGCCAACAGGCATTCCACGTTGCGCCCGCCGCGCCCTTTGCCGCGCACGGTGACCGTGGTTTCGCCGCCCGACAGCAGCACGCAGGGCGCGCTGAAAGGCTGGCCGCGCAGCGCCACTTGCCGTGCGATGCCGGCCAGCGTCTTGCCCAGATCGCGCGCTTCGCCTTCCAGGCTGTCGCCCAGGATGTGCGGCGTGACGCCGGCCGCACGCGCAACGCGGGCAGCGGCTTCCAACGCCATTTGCGGCGCGGTGATCATGCGCAAGGTGTTGCGCGCCAGGCGCGGGTCGCCGGGCTTCAGCGTCTCGCCTTCGGCGCTGGCCAGCAGTGCGCGCACGGCGGGCGGCACGTCGAGTTGGTAGCGCTGAATGATGGCCAGCGCGTCGGCGCAGGTCGTCGGGTCGGCCACCGTGGGGCCCGAAGCAATGTCTTGCGGCGCGTCGCCGGGCACATCGGAAATCAGCAGCGTCCAGACGGGTGCCGGGTAGCAGGCCGCCGCCAGACGCCCGCCCTTCAATGCCGACAAATGCCGGCGCACGCTATTCATCTCGCCGATGGTGGCGCCGCTTTTCAGCAGCGCCTGGTTGACAGCCTGCTTGTCGGCCAGCGTCAGCCCCGGGCCGGGCGCCACCAGCAGCGACGAGCCGCCGCCGCTGATCAGCGCAATGACCAGGTCGTCGGGTGTCAGGCCGCTGACCAGCGCGCGCAAACGCTGCGCGGCGTGCAGGCCGGCGGCGTCGGGCACCGGGTGCGCGGCTTGAACGATCTCGATGCGCTGACAGGGCACTTCATAGCCGTAGCGCGTGATGACCAGGCCTTCCAGCGGGCCTTCCCAATGGTCTTCCAGGGCCCGCGCCATGGCCGCCGAAGCCTTGCCCGCGCCGATGACCAGCGTGCGCCCTTTGGGCTGGGGCGGCAGGTGCGGCGGCAGGCACAGCGCGGGCTGCGCGGCGGCAATGGCCGCGTCGAACATGGCGCGCAGCAAAGGGCGGCGGTCGGCGGTCTGGGTGTCGGGTATCACGCTTCAGACTTTCGCGCGCATCCGGGCCATCACCTGCTGCGCCCCGGCCGCCATCAGCCGCGCGTCTGAACTGACGGTGACGAACTGGAAGCCCTTGGCGATGCGCTTGAGCGCCGCTTCCGGCGTGCCGTTGTGGATGCCGGCCACCACGCCGTGCGCCTGGGCGCGGGCCAGGATGTGGTCCACCGCCGCGGCGGCTTTCGGGTCCAGGTCGTCGAAGGTGGGCGTGCAGCCCAGCGCCAAAGACAGGTCTGTAGGGCCGATGTAGATGGCGTCCAGGCCTTCGACCGACAGGATCTCGTCGAGCTTGTCCAGCGCCTGCGCGGTCTCGATCATGGCGAAGGTGACGATGGTGTCGTTGGCGAGTTTCGGGTAATCCGCACCGCTGTACAGCAGCGCGCGAACAGGCCCGAAACTGCGCGTGCCACGCGGCGCGTAATGCGTGTACGCCACCAGCTTTTGCGCGTCTTCCCGGGTGTTCACCATCGGGCAGATGACGGCGTAGGCGCCGGCGTCCAGCGTCTTCATCAGGATGCCCGGCTCCAGCCAGGGCACGCGCACCACGGGCACCGTGGGCGTGGTGCTGATGGCCTGCAGCATGGTCACCATCTGCGCGTAATCAATGACACCATGCTGCAGGTCGATGGTCAGCGTGTCCCAGCCCTGGTGGGCCATGGTCTCGGCGCTGAAGCTGTTCGGTATGGCCAGCCAGCCGTTGACGGCGGCACCGCCGCTTTGCCAGATTTCACGCAGTTTGTTGGGGCGCATGGGGTCTCCTTGGGTGGCTGTCAACGAACGAGCGCCGGTTGTTTGGGGTTGAACTGCCAACCCGGGATGATGAACTGCATCGCCGCGGCGTCGTCGCGCGAACCCAGTCCGTGCTGCAGGTACAGCTGGTGGGCCTTCTCCACTTCGGCCATGTCCAGTTCCACGCCCAGGCCCGGCTGCTTGGGCACCTGCACGTGGCCGCCGACGATCTGCAGCGGGTCTTTCGTCAGGCGCTGGCCGTCTTGCCAGATCCAGTGCGTGTCGATGGCCGTCACCTTGCCCGGCGCGGCCGCGCCGACGTGGGTGAACATGGCCAGCGACACATCGAAATGGTTGTTTGAATGGCTGCCCCAGGTCAGGCCCCAGTCGCGGCAGGTTTGCGCCACGCGGACGGAGCCGGCCAGGGTCCAGAAATGCGGGTCGGCCAGCGGGATGTCCACGCTTTGAAGTGACAGCGCGTGGTTCAGTTGCCGCCAGTCGGTGGCCACCATGTTGGTGGCCGTGGGCAGGCCGGTGGCGCGGCGGAATTCGGCTATCACTTCGCGGCCCGAATAGCCGTCTTCGGCCCCGCAAGGGTCTTCGGCGTAGGCCACCACGCCGCGCATGCGCTGGCCCAGCCGGACGGCGTCTTTCAGCAGCCAGCCGCCGTTCGGGTCGAGCGTGACGCGGGCTTGCGGAAAGCGTTCGTGCAGTGCGATGACGGCATCGACTTCGGCGTCGCCGGGCAGCACGCCGCCCTTCAGTTTGAAGTCGCTGAAGCCGTAGCGTTCGCGCACGGCTTCGGCCTGGCGGACGATGGCCTCGGGTGTCAACGCCACCTCATGCCGCAGGCGGCTCCACGCGTTGTCAGCACCCGGCTCGCTGTTGTAGGGCAGACCGGTTTTCGTGCGGTCGCCGACGTAGAACAGGTAGCCCAGCATCGCCACCGCGTCGCGCTGCTGGCCTTCACCCAGCAGCGCCGCCACGGGCACGCCCAGGTGCTGGCCCAGCAGGTCGAGCAGCGCCGATTCGATGGCCGTGACGGCGTGGATGGTGGTGCGCAGGTCGAAGGTCTGCAGGCCGCGGCCGCCGCTGTCGCGGTCGGCGAAGGCTTGCTGGATGCGCTGCAGCAGGCCGGCGTGCGCGCCGATCGGCTGGCCGACGACCAGCGCCGCGGCGTCAGCCAGCGTTTGCCGGATCTGCTCGCCGCCGGGTACTTCGCCCACGCCAGTGCGGCCGGCGTTGTCGCTCAGCAGCAGCAGGTTGCGCGTGAACCAGGGGCCGTGCGCGCCGCTCAGGTTGAGCAGCATGCTGTCGCGGCCCGCCACGGGGATGACGCGCAGCGCGGTGATGACGGGGGTGGATGGCATCGCTGCCGGCTCAGTCGGCGGTGATCTTGCCGACCTCGATGACCTGCTTCCAGCGCGCGAATTCCGTGGCCTGGAAAGCGGTGAACTGCTCGGGTGTGTTGCCGACGATCTCGAAGCCCAGTTCCAGCAGCTTGACCTTGACGACGGGGTCGGCCATGCCGGCCACCACGGCATCGCGCAGCTTGGTTTTGATGTCGGCCGGCAAACCCTTGGGCGCGGCAAACGCCTGCCACGACTGCACGTCGGCACCCTTCACGCCCTGCTCGTCCAGCGTCGGCACCTCGGGCAGCAGCGGCGAACGCTTGGCGCTGGAGATGGCCACCGCGCGCAGCTTGCCGCCCTTGATCTGCGGCAGCGCGGTGTTGATGTTGATGAAGGCCGACTCAACCTGCCCGCCGAGCAGGTCGGCCATGGCCGGGCCACCGCCCTTGTACGGGATGTGCAGCCCGCTGGTGCCGGTGACCTGCCAGAACAGTTCGGCCGTCAGGTGGTCGCTGCTGCCGTTGCCGGAACTGGCGAAGCTCATCTTGCCGGGTTCGGCCTTCAGGTGGGCCAGCACGTCAGCCAGCGTCTTCAGCTTGGACGCCACCGGCACGCACAGCACGTTGGGGGCCTGCACGGCCACGGTGATGTAGTCCAGGTCTTTCAGCGCGTCGTAGGCGACAGCCTTCAGCAGGTGCGGGCCGATGACCAGCGGGCCCAGCGAGGTGACCAGGATGTTGTAGCCGTCGGGTGCCGCGCGCTTGATGGCGGTGGTGCCCACGGTGCCGCCCGCGCCGCCCTGGTTCTGGACGATGAAAGTGCCGCCCAACTTTTCCTGCAGCTTGGGTGCCAGCGTGCGGGCGATCAGGTCGGTGGAGCCGCCGGGTGGGAAGGGCACCAGCAGCGTGACGGGCTTGGCGGGCCAGGCTTGCGCGTGGGCGCCGCCAGCCAAGGCCAGCAGGCCGCAAGCCAGGGTGGTCGCGGCAACGGTCATCAGCTTCTTCATGGGTCATCTCCAGGCGGAAAATCGGGACGCGGTAGCGCTACCGAGTCGGGCTCAAATGGTAGCGCTACCTATTGGCTGTCGCAACCCTTGGCTCACAGGGAATTACCCGGATCTTGCGGCCCGGCCGCAGGCTCAGGCGCTGTCGCGTTCGACGATGGAAAAGCCGATGTCGATGAGCCGCTGGGCCACCGCGCGGCCTTCGGCGCGTTCGACGATGAAGGCCGCCGCCTGGCGGCCGATGGCCGCGCCGTTGATGTGCACGGTGGTCAGTGCAGGGTCCAGGCTGGCGGCGAATTCCAGGTCGCCAAAGCCCACCACGGCCAGCGTGTCGGGCACAACCAAGCCGCGCACGCGGGCCTCGGTCAGCACGCCCAGGGCCAGCAGGTCTGAACTGCAGAACACGGCGTCGAGCTTGCGGCCTTTCAGCAGTTGCGCCAGCGCCTGCCGGCCGCTGTGCAGCGTGGTCGGCGCGGGCACCGACACCACGCGCGGCTCGGTCAGGCCCAGGGCCGCGGCGGTGGCCTTGAACGCGGCCACGCGGCGCTGCGCGCGTTCGTCGTCGCCGGCCACCACGCCCAGTTTGCGGCGGCCCTTGCCGTGCAGGAACGCGGCCACCGCGCGGCCCACTTCCACGTGGGAAAAGCCGACCAGCATGTCGATGGGCGTGGGCGTCAAATCCCAGGTTTCGACGACCGGGATGCCGGAGGCCAGCAGGCGGCTGCGGCCCTCGGCCGAGTGCAGGATGCCGGTCAGCACGATGCCGTCGGGCCGGCGGCCGATGATGGCTTCCAGCAACGCGTCTTCGCGGTTGCCGGTGTAGCCGGCCTGGCCCAGCATCAGCTGGTAGCCGCTTTCGGCCAGGGCCTCGGTCAGCGACTGAACCGTCTCCAGGAAAACGGGGCCCGCGATGGTGGGCACCACGGCCGCCACCAGGCGACTGCGGGCGGAAGCCAGGCCGCCGGCCAGGTGGTTGCGCACATAGCCGGTGCGCGCCACCGCGGCGCTGACTTTCTGCAGCACCTCGGCCGACACCTGGGCCGGCGTGTTCAGCGCGCGTGAGGCAGTGATGGGCGCCACCCCGGCCAGCTTGGCCACGTCGTGCAGCGTGACCGCACCGCTGCCACGGCGGCTGCGGCGAGGGGCTGTTGTGTCGCTGGGCATGAATGGATTCTAGGCCGCTGCTGGCAGCGCTACCAACCGCAGATCGGCTTCCAGATCTTCCTGACCCAGAGCCGTTTGCTGGTCTGCAGCGGTTTGCTGATGTTCGCCGCACAACCGCTGGAACTGCTGTCGAACCGCGCCTTCCTGATCAAGCTGCTGCTGGTGATGCTGCTGGTGATGCTGCTGGTGCTGCTGGTGCTGTTGGCGATGCTGGCGGGCCTGGGGGTGCCCGAGATCAAGGTCGGCGACGCCCTGTCGCAGCCGGGTTCTGCCTTCATCGCCGAGCAGGGCGATGCCGTGCTGCGCGTGGCGTACCTGTTTGCCGCCGGCAAGGCGTAGGGCCTGCGTTCTTCCCTGGCCTGAAGGGTTGGCCGGCGCAGACCGCCGTCCTTCGGCGCAGGGTGAAGCGCATCAGACCTCTGCCCCGGCCCGCCTGATGAAGCCCGCCACCTCGTCGGCCGCCGACACCGGCAGCATGTGGCCGCCGGCTGTCAGGGTCAGCGCGATGCGCGCCGGGTTGCAAGCCGCCGTCTGCACGCCGTTGCGTTGCGGGTCGAGGATCTGGTCGCCGCTACCGAACAGGATGCTGACCGGCAAGGCCAGTTCGCCATAGCGCTGCGCCAGCGCCGGCAGTTCGATTTCGACGGCGGCCATGTCTTGCGAGGCGTGGCTGAAGTTGGACGGCCGCAGCGTCAGCAGGCCACCACCGCGCGTGGCGAAATCCAGCGGGCCGGTGTGCGGTGCGAACACGGCCTTCAGCACCCGCGTGCTGTTCAGGATGCCCCAGGGCGTGGCCACGGTCCAGGCCACCAGCGCGCGCAGGCCGGCGTGGCGGATGGCCAGCAGCTTGAAGGGTGCCGGCGGCGCGTCTTGCGGCTGGGTCAGCGGTGCCACCAGGGCCAGCCTGCACACGCTGCCGGGGTGGTTCAGCGCCAGCATCAGCGCGAGGGCACCGCCCAGCGAATGGCCCACCACCACAGGCCGTTGCAGCCCCAGCGCGCGGATCAGTTCGGCCACCAGCGCGGCTTGCCGGACCAGGCTGCCATCGGCACCCGCAGCGCGGCTGGAATGGCCCGAGCCGGGGCGGTCGAAGACGATCACCCGGTGGTCGGTGGCCAGACGGCTGAGGAGCGAATGGGTGAAATTGCCCATCTGACCGCACAGGCCGTGAATCAGCAACAGCGGCGGCCCCTGGCCTTTTTCCAGCCAGTGGATGCGCTCGCCGGCCACGTCGATGAACTGGCCGCGTGGCGGCAGCAGCCGCCGCACGGCGTAGCCGATCAGGGCAGAAAAAAGCACCAGGCTGGCTGCCGTGGCCAGTGCCGCCAGTGCAACCCACGCCAGGGCGCTGGCGGTCACGGCTGCACCTCGCTGGCGCTGCGGGTGGGCGGCTGCGCCGTCGGCGACTCGGCCTTGCGGCCGAACACCAGGTTGCCGTCGTGCAGGCGGCCCAAACGCAGCATCAGCAGGTCGCGCACATAGTTCTGGTACAGCCTCCACGGTGCTTTCGAACCCTGCTGCGGCAGCCGGTGCTGCGCGCGCTGCATGTAGCCGGCGGCCAGCGGCGGGGTGTTGTCGGCGGTGACGGTCGCGTCGTTGCGGCGCGGGGTGAAATGGTCCATGCGGCGGGCGTCCAGCTCGTTGATCAGACGGCACAGAAAGGCCGCCGTCAGGTCACATTTCAGCGTCCAAGAGGCGTTCGTGTAGCCGAAGGCAAAGGCCAGGTTGGGCACGTCGCTGTACAGCAGGCCCTTGTAGATGAGGGCTTGCGACAGGTCCACCGGCCGGCCGTCGACCCGCAGCGCAATGCCGCCGGCCACTTTCATCTGCAGGCCGGTGGCGGTGACGACCACGTCGGCCGGCAATTCCGCGCCCGACTTCAAACGCACGCCGGTGGCAGTGAAGCGCTCGATCTCGTCGGTGACGACCGCGGCGCGGCCGCTGCGGATGGCCTTGAAGAGATCGCCATCGGGCACCAGGCACACGCGCTGGTCCCAGGGCTTGTAGCGCGGCGTGAAGTGGCGTTCGACGTCAACACCGGGGCCCAGTTGCTGGCGCGCCCAACCAACGAGTGCGGCCTTCACGGCGGCCGGCTTGCGCTGCGCCAGGCTGTAGAAATACAGGCCGCGCAGGATGTTCTTCCAGCGCGTCAGCGCGTAGGCCAGGCCGGCCGGCAGACGCGCCCGCAGCGCGTTGGCGATGGCGTCTTCGCGGGGCCGCGCCACGATGTAGGTCGGCGAACGCTGCAGCATCGTCACCTGGGCGGCGGTCTTGGCCAGTTCGGGCACCAGCGTCACTGCGGTGGCCCCACTGCCGATGACCACCACGCGCAGGCCCGTGCAGTCCAGGTCGGCCGGCCAGTGTTGCGGGTGTACGCGGCGGCCGCGAAAGTCATCCAGGCCGGGCCAGCCGGGCATGTAGCCGGCGTCGAAGTCGTAGTAGCCGCTGCACAGGTGCAGCACGCGGGTGGTGACGGTGACAGGCTGGCTGTCGGGGCCTTCCACCTGCAGCGTCCAGCGGGCGTCGGCCGATGACCAGTCGGCGCGCCGCACGCGGTGGCTGTAGCGGATGTGCGGCGTGATGCCGTGGTCCTGGGCGGTGCGCCGGATGTACTGCAGGATCGCCGGCCCGTCGGCAATGGCCTGGGCCTGCAGCCAGGGGCGGAAGTGGTAGCCCAGGGTGTGCATGTCGGAATCGGAGCGCACGCCGGGGTAGCGGAACAGGTCCCAGGTGCCGCCCAGCGCGCTGCGCCCTTCCAGGATGGCGTAACGCTGGCCGGCGCAGTGCTGCTGCAGGTGCCAGGCCGCGCCGATGCCCGACAGCCCGGCACCGACGATCAGCACATCGAAGGCTTCGGCCGGCCGAAGGCCCGCTGGCGGGGTCGGGGGCGGCGGGGTCAGGGGTGCAGGCATGAGGACTATTTTGTGCGGTAGGGCCGCCATCAGAAACAGCCTGCAAAACGCCGCCACACTTCACGAATCATCAGATGTGTGCAGCACTAAAGTATCGGCAACCCTCCAGCAGCCCCGCCAACGATCCGCCACTTGTTGGTCCCGCCCGAAAGACCGCAGCGCCATGCGATACACCGAACCCAAAGCGCGCAGCGCCGAGTTGCTGCGCCTGGCCCTGGCCCAGATGGGGCGCCATGACGCGGCCTTCAATCCGATCACATTCACCTTGTGGTACGAGTACGTGGCCGGCATCAACCCCAAGCTGAACCAGGCGCTGGACCAGCTGTCGACCGGCACCCAGGCTATATCTGACGCGGCGGTGTTGCGGCTGTACCAACAGCATGTGTGCCCGCCTGACGACGAGGCCGTGGCGCGCATCGGGCAGGAAATGCAGCAGGTGATGAGCAGCGTGGCGCAATCGGCCAGCCAGGCTGGTTTGCAGGCCGGTGCCTACGGTGAGCAGCTCAGCGGCCTGAGCCGCGCGCTGGCCCGGCAGGGTGACGAACCGATTGCGCCGCGCCTGAGCGAGGTTCTGGCCGGCACCGCAGAAATGCAGACCGCCGTGCAGGCCCTGCAGCAGCGGGTATTGAGCAGTCAGAGCGAAATCGAACGCCTGCGCGGCGACCTGGTGCGGGCCCGTGACGAGGCCCTGCTGGACGCGTTGACCGGTGTGCTCAACCGCAAGGGTTTCGATCGCCAGTTGGCCAAGCTGGTGGCGCAAGACCCGGCGCAGGGCAGCAGCCACTGCCTGGTGATGCTGGACATCGACCACTTCAAGCAGGTCAACGACCGGCACGGCCACCTGGTGGGCGACCGGGTGATCCAGGCCGTGGGCGAGATCCTGCGCACGGCCGCGGCGCGCGGCGGCTGCGACGCCGCGCGCTATGGCGGCGAGGAATTCGCCATCCTGTTGCCCAAGACCTCGCTGGACCTTTCCACCCAGGTGGCCGAAGACGTGCGCCTGCGCACCAAGGCCATGAAGATCCGTGACCGCCGCACGCAAGATGTGCTGCTGACGGTGACGCTGTCGGGCGGCGTGGCCGCGCTGCAACCGGGCGACGACGCCGCGGCGCTGGTGCAACGGGCCGACGCCGCGTTGTACCGCTCCAAGCAGACCGGCCGCGACCGCGTGACGCGGGCTTGAGCGGGGTTGGTTTGAAGGTCTGAAGGTCTGAAGGGCTGAAGCGCAGGCGGGCCGGTCAGGCACCGCCCGCGAATGCGCGCGGTGGGGGCGGCTCCAGCTGCGAGGGCTGCAGCGCCTTTTGCCAATAGCCCACATCGTGCCAGCGGCCCAGCTTGTAGCCGACCTTTTCAAAGCGCGCGACGGCCGTGAAGCCCATGGCCTCATGCAAGCCCACGCTGGGCACATTGGGCAGCGTGATGCCGGCTACCGCCTGGCTGTAGCCCAGCGCGCTGAGCAGCTCAAACAGCCGCGTGTACAGACGGCGGCCGACCCCGCTGCCGCGGCAGTCGGCGCGCACATAGGCCGTCACTTCCACCGCCCACTGGTAGGCCGCCCGCTCGCGAAAGCGGCTGGCGTAGACGTAGCCGCAAACGGTGCCCTGAGCGTCTTCACCCACCAGCCACGGCAGCAGCGGCAAGGTGGCTTCGATGCGGCGGCGGATTTCGGCTGCGTCAGGCGCTTGCAGCTCGAAAGAGATGACGGTGTCGGTGACGATGGGCGCGTAGATGGCCGCGAGGGCTGCAGCGTCGTCGGGCGTGGCGGTGCGGATGTGCATGGGGCGGGAGTGTGCCGGCCGTTTGCGGGCCTTGACAAACGGCGCTTGCAAAGCGGCGCTTGCAAATCGGCGCTCGCAACGCGGCGCTCGCAACGCGGCGCTTGCAGGAGGCCAGCCGGCCTACACTGTTTTGTCGCAGCGCCTGCTGCCCTTGCCACCCCGAAAGAGGCTTCGACCATGATCACCACCACCACGCGCCGCCGGGTTCTGAGCTGGCTGGGTGCCGCCGCTGCGGGCGGCACAGCGGCCTGTTCAACGCCGGCCACGCTGCCCGCCGGTGCGGCTGCCGCGCTGGCGCCGACGGGCGTGCTGCGGGCCTCGATCAACCTGGGCAACCCGATCCTGGCGCGCCAGGAAGCGGCCAACGGCGTGCCGGTGGGCGTGTCGGTGGACCTGGCCCGCGCGCTGGCCGAACAGCTCGGCGTGGCGTTGGAACTGAAGGTCTTCGACGCAGCCGCCAAGTCGGTCGAAGCCGTCACCAGCGGCCAGGCCGACATCGGTTTCTTCGCCGTCGACCCCTTGCGTGGCGAGGGCATCCGCTTCAGTGCGCCTTATGTGTTGATCGAAGGGGCCTATCTGGTCAAACAAGGCTCACCGCTGACCGACAACGCGCAGGTCGACCGTGCCGGCACCACCGTGATGGTGGGCAAGGGCAGCGCCTACGACCTCTACCTCAGCCGCCAGATCAAGGCCGCCCAGTTGCTGCGCGCGCCGACGTCACCGGCCGTGGTCGACACCTTCCTGGCGCAGGGCGCCGATGTGGCCGCCGGTGTGAAGCAGCAACTGGAAGCCGACGCCGTGCGGCTGGGCGGCCTGCGCTTGCTGCCGGGGCGCTTCATGGTTATCGAGCAGGCGATGGGCGTGCCGGCGGGTCGCGGCGACGGGGCGCAGGCGGCGCTGAAGCGCTTTGTCGAACGTGCCAAAGCCAGCGGTTTCGTGGCCGATGCGCTGAAGCGGCATGGCATCCAGGGCGCGCTGGTTGCACCGCCGGCACCGCCTGTGTCGGCCTGATGACCATTGCGGTGCTAACCCCATGAATGCGGGGGTCAGTCGACGTTGACGCTCCCCCAACTTCACCTTAGGTTACATACACCGCGTGGTTTGGCGGCAAAGCTTGGTTGGCTGGGTTGCAGAAACCGGGTTTGTGTCGACAGCGGCAAATCGTCTGGCTTCATCCAACCCATCACCCGGAACCGTATGAGCACACCCAACACCACCCATCTTGATGCTTCCCAGGTCGCTCTGCGCCTGGGCCTGTGCGCCGCCGCGCTGGCCGGCCTTGCCGCCCCTGTCACCGACGCCATCGCTGTGGTCGTCACCTTCAGCACGCCCATCCCCGTCCCGAACACGTTTGCAGGCGTGTACATCAACCTGTTGACTGGCGCGAATGCACCCACCACCGGTGCCGTGCCCGGTTGGGACTTCGGCCCGTGGGGCACCTCGACGCTGAACTTTTTCTGGAACAGCACGCCCGCCCTCTCGAACGGTGGCGTCGGCGGCACGACCTACACCGACCTGCCTGCGGGCTCTGTGGTTTCGGTCGCTTCGACCTTCCTGGCCTCGGCTGCAGCCGCCGCGACCGTGGCGTTCCAGGCCACCGGTACCCACACCCTGGGCTTCCGGTTCTTCAATGAAAGCACCGCGGCCATCAATTACGGCTACCTGAGCATGACGACCACCGGCCCCTTGGGTTTCCCGGCCACGGTCAACGGCTGGAGCTTCGAGAACAGCGGCGCGGCGATCACCGTCGCAGCGATTCCTGAAGCCTCCACCACCGCGATGTTCTCGCTGGGCGCACTGGCGCTGGGCGCGATGAACCTGCGCAAGCTGCGCCGCCAGCGCAAGCTGGCCAGCTGAAGCCGTAGCGCATTCAGCTTGCGCTGACCCGCCCTCTGCCGCGCCCGCACCGTGCCTGGTGCGGGCGCGGTTTTCTTTTGTTCCGACCGACATGACCGAAGCCATCGCCCGAAAACTGTTGCTCGTGGGCTGGGACGCGGCCGACTGGCAACTGATGCATCCGCTGATCGACGCCGGCCGCATGCCCCATTTGCAGCGCCTGGTCGAGCGCGGCGTGATCGGCAACCTGCAGACCCTGCAGCCGATGTTGTCGCCGATCCTGTGGACGTCCATCGCCACCGGCAAGCGCGCCTACCTGCACGGCGTCACGGGCTTCGTCGAACCCACGCCCGACGGCAGCGCGCTGCGGCCCACGGCCAGCAGCACGCGGCAGTGCAAGGCGCTGTGGAACATCCTGGCGCAGGCCGGCCGGCGTTGTCACGCACTGGGCTGGTACGCCAGCCATCCGGCAGAAGACATCAACGGCGTTTGCGTTTCACAGTTGTTCCCTGTGGCACCGGCATCGGCCACGCCCGATGACTGGCCGCTGCAGCCGGGCGGTGTTTTCCCGCCGGCCTTGGCCGAAGACCTGGCCGAGCTGCGCTTCCACCCGGCCGAGGTCACGCCCGGGATGCTGTTGCAGTTCGTGCCGGCCGCAGCGCAACTGGACCAGCGTGACCCCGAGGTGCAAAGGCTGTTGCGCGCACTGGCCTGGCGGCTGGCCGAATGCCTGTCGCTGCACGCGCTGACGACGGCCCTGATGGAAGAGCAGCCCTGGGACTTCTGCACCGCCTACTACGACACCATCGACCGCATCGGGCATGACTTCATGGTCTTCCACCCGCCGCGCATGGACAGCGTGCGGCACGACCTGTACGAGCCTTTCAAAGGTGTGATGAATGCGATTTACGAATTCCACGACCAGATGCTGGGCCGGCTGGTGGAACTGGCGGGGCCCGACGCCCACGTGATGATCGTGTCCGACCACGGCTTCCAGAACGGCGCGGCGCGGCCCACCGGACCGGTCAGCCCCGAGCTGTGGCACCGCAACTTCGGCATGTTCCTGCTGGCCGGTCCGGGCATCAAGCAGGACGAGACCCTGCCCGGCGCCACGCTGCTGGACATCACGCCCACGGTGCTGGCGCTGTTCGGCCTGCCGGTGGGGCGTGACATGGAAGGCAAGGTGCTGGTCAACGCTTGCGAAACCCCACCAGCCATCGAGCGCATCGATTCCTGGGACAGCCTGCCGGATGCCGTGTACGACGCCCGCGAACGCGATCCGGTGGATGACGACCCCGAGGCCGCCGCCGCCGCCATGCAGCAACTGGTGGAACTGGGCTACATCGAAGCGCCGGGTGAAGACGTGCAGCGCGATATCGTGCGGGCCCGCGCCGCGCAGAAGTTCAACCTGGCCTGCACCTGCATCGACGGCAGGCACCCGGGCCGCGCGCTGACCCTGGCGCTGGAACTGGTGCAGCAGTTTCCGCAAGAGCCCGCCTACCTGCTGTTTGCCGGGCAGGCCGCGATATCGGCCGGCGACGCCGCCGCCCTCAGCCAGGTGGCCGACACGCTGGCCAGCCTGCAGCCCGAGCACAAGCACCTGTCGCTGTTCCGGGCCTTTCACGCCTGGCTGGGTGGTGACGTGACCGTGGCACTGAACCAGTTCGAGTTGGCCGCCCGGCAAGGTCACGACAACGCCTGGCTGCAATGCCGCATCGGCCGCGCCTACCTGCGCCTGCGCCTGTGGCGGCGCGCCGAAGACGCGTTTCGCCGGTCACTGGTGCTGGACAAGCACAACGCCGAAGCCCACTACGGCCTGAGCGTGGCGCTGCCGCGCCAGGGCCAGCTGGAAGCCGGTGTGGAAAGCGGCCTGCAGGCCATTGCGCTGGCGCCCGACTTCCCGCTGGCCCACTTCCAGCTGGGCGCGGTGCTGTCGCGCCTGGGCTGGTACGAGCGTTCGCTGCAGGCCTTCGGGCTGTGCCTGAGCATCCTGCCGAACTTCGCCATCGCCCATCGCTATGTGTCGCTGGTGGCGGCCAAGCTGGGCCAGGCAGAACGCTCGGCCACCCACCGGGAAACCGCCCAGCGCGTGCTGGCCGAAGGCCTGCCGCAACCGGCGCTGGATTGACGGCGCGATGGCATGAACACCCAACCCGATTTCGTCACCGTGGTCAGCGGCCTGCCGCGTTCGGGCACCTCGTTGATGATGCAGATGCTGCACGCCGGTGGCCTGCCGGTGCTGAGCGACGGCCTGCGCAAGGCCGACGACAACAACCTGCGCGGCTACTTCGAATACGAGCCGGTGAAGCGCCTGCGCAGTGACCGTTCCTGGCTGCCGCAGGCCCGTGGCCAGGCGGTCAAGATCATCCACCTGCTGCTGCGCGACTTGTTGCTCGACGGTTCGCTGCGCTACCGCATCATCTTCATGCAGCGCCCCATGGTCGAGGTGCTGGCCAGCCAGCGCGCGATGCTGCTGCGCGAAGGCAAGGCGGGGGCCGACGCGGCGGTGTTGGCGAAGGCCTTCGAAGCCCAGTTGGCGCAACTCGACAGCTGGCTGGCTGCGCAGCGGGGCCTCAGCGTGCTGCGCGTGCCTTACCACCAGGTGGTCGGCGACGCCCAGACCGTGGCCGCCGATGTGAGTGCCTTCCTGGGCCTGGACCTGGACTCCGCCGCGATGGCCCGCGCGGTGGACCCCGCGCTGCACCGCCAGCGCGGCGCGGCCGGCGCAGCCTAGCGAACGGCGTCGCCGATCTCCAGGTTCAAGCCGCTGGCCCCCACCGTCACCGGTGCGCTCAGCGCCTGCAAATCGCCGGGGCTGGGCATCGCGTTGCCGGTCTTGCTGATGCGCGCACCCACCACCACCTGCTGCACTGACGACAGCCGCGCGGCCGGGCTCATCGCCAGGCTGTCGTCGAGCTTGAAGTCCAGCGGCAGGTCGCTGACCTTCTTCTTCAGGATGGCCAGCGGCATGCGCGAGCCGGTGGGCGCGCGGGCGAAGATGAAGACCGTGTCGTCGGGGCCGACCTGGCTTTTCAGCGCGGCCTGCAGGCTGACACGGCCGGTGACCGAGGCGGCTGCGGTGCTGGCGGTGGCCGGCGTGCCGGGCGCTGCCGATGCCGCAGCGCCTGCAGCCGGCAGGCCGCCGCGCTGGCGGGCTTCGTCCAGCGCGCCTTGCAGTTGCTGGGCGTAGCCGCTGGCGGGGTCGGCCCGTTGCACCGCGCGTTCCCAATAGGCGACGGCGGCCTTGTAGTCGGCGTGGTTGAAGGCCACCGTGCCGGCCAGCGCCAGCGCTTTCACGTTGGACGGGTCCAGCTTCACGGCCTGCAGGATCAGTCTTTCGGGCTCGCCGTCCAGCGTGCGGTTGTTGGCCATGGCCAGCGCGTCGGCGTAGTCGGCCAGCACCTGCGCGTCTTGCGGCTTCAGCGTCAGCACGCGCTGGTGCGCGGTGACGGCTTCGGCATGGCGGCCCTGCACGCCGTAGGTCCGCGCCAGCATCTGCCAGCCCTCGGCGTCGTCGGGCTGGGTCTTCAAGCGCTCCAGCAGCGCGGCCACCATGGCCTCGATCTGGGCCTGTTGTGTGGCCGGGTCCAGCGCCGCTTCGGCCGCCGTGTCTACCGCCACCCGGCCGCTTTCGCCGGGGGCCACCTGCCAGCCCACATGGTTGCCCCGCCAGGCATAGCCGGCCAGGCTGAAGGCCAGCACGAAGACCGTGATGCCGGCCACCAGGCCACGCGGCGCGCGGACGCTGGGCGACGCGGATGCCGTGGCGTCAGCGCCTGCCGTGTCAGGTGGTTGCAGCACGGCCGCCAGCACCTGGCGTTCCAGGTCGTCGCGCGATTGCTTCGCGGCCTCGCCGGTCAGAACGCCCTCGGCGACCAGCGCGTCCAGCTGTGCCAGTTGCGCCTTCAGCTTGTCGATCGGGCTAGTTGACCTTGGGGACGTTGGAGACGTTGGGGACGTTGGGACCATCGGCAGTTTCATCGGGCGTATCGGCGTCAAAGGCATCGGGGCTGGCGCGCTGGCGCGCGCGCAGCATCACGAACAGCGCCGCCAGGGCGCTGAACAGCAGCAGCGGCGGGCCCACCCACAGCAGCGCGGTGGTCGGCTTGAAGGGCGGCTTGTAGAGCACGAAGTCGCCATAGCGCGCGGTCATGTAGTCGCGGATCTGGTCGTCGCTCTGGCCCTGGGTCATCTGCTCGCGGATCTGGTTGCGCAGGTCCACGGCCAGTTCGGCGTGCGAATCGGCAATGGTCTGGTTCTGGCACACCAGGCAGCGCAACTCGGCGGCCATCGCCATCACGCGGGATTCCAGCGCCGGGTCGGCAGCCACCGCAACGGCTTCTTTCGCGTCAGCGCCCCCCGAGACAGCCAGCGCCAAGACCAGGCACAAGCCAGGGAACCGGCTTCGCCGGGCCCTCGGCGGGTGGCCCTCTCGCGGGGTAGCGAGCGCGAGCGAGCTTGGGGGCTCCATGTCAAGCATGGGCCAACTTCTTCAGCAGCGGTTCGATCTTGTCGCGCAGCACTTCGGGCGTGATCGGCCCGGTGTGCTTCAGGCGCACCACGCCCTGCTTGTCGATGACGAAAGTCTCGGGCACGCCGTAGACGCCGTAGTCGATGCCGATGCGGCCGTCGGGGTCGACGAGTGATTCGGCGTAAGGGTTGCCCAACTGCTGCAGCCAGGCGCTGGCAGCCGGTGCCTTGTCCTTGTAGTTCAGGCCGTAGATGGCCACCGGCGAACGCCTGGCGTAGGCCACCCACAGCGGATGCTCGTCGCGGCAGGGCGCGCACCAGCTGGCCCATACATTCAGCACCCAGGCCTTGCCAATCAGTTCGTCGCGCGTGACCCGCTTTTCCGGCTGCGACAGCAGCGCGGCGCTGAAGGCCGGGGCCGGTTTGTCGATCAGCGGGCTGGGCACTTCGCGCGGGTCCAGCTTCAGGCCGACAGCCAGGAAACCGACCAGCACCAGGAAGCCGATCAGCGGCAGCAGGTAGCGGTTCAAACAGCGGCCTCTTGCGTGCGCGCGCCAGCCGGGGCGGTCTGCTTCACATCGCGCTTGACCCGGTATCGCCGGTCGCTCATGGCCAGCACGCCGCCGGCCATCATCATCAAGCAACCGCCCCAGATCCAGACGATGAAGGGCTTGTACTGCACGCGCACGATCCACTCGCCGCTGGGCAGTTGCTCGCCCATCGAGATGTACAGGTCGCGCAGCGCGTTGCTGTGCACACCCGATTCGGTCATCGGGTTGCTCTGCACGTTGTAGATGCGCTTTTGGGGCAGCAGGGTGGCGATGGGTTGCTCGCCCTGGCTGACTTCGATGCGGCCCTGCATGGCCGTGTAGTTGGGCCCTTGCACCTGGCGCAGGCCGGTCATCTTGAAGCGGTAGCCGGCAACCTCGGTGCTGTCGCCCGGGCCCATCTTCACATCGCGTTCGGTCTCGTAGGTCTTGACCATGGCCACGCCGAAAGCAAACGCTGCCACGCCCAGGTGGGCGGCCAACATGCCCCAAAGGGCCAGCGGGATCTGGCCCGCGCGGTGGCCGATTTGCTTGAAGCTGCCGCCTGATCCCCATTGAGGCAGCAGCCTGTCCTTCAGGTCCACCCCCAGCGACGTGACGATCCAGAAGGCCATCAGCAGACCACCCGTGGTCAGCAGCGTGATGCGGCCGGCCCAGGCACCCACCGCCAAGGCTGCCACGAGCGCGATGACCAGCGCCGGGCTCAGGCGCTTGACGAGCGGGCCGATTTCATCGTGCTTCCAGCGCGTCAGCGGCCCGATGCCCATGACGAAGACCAGCGGGGCCATCAGCAGCGCGAACACGGCGTCGAAATAGGGCGGGCCGACGCTGATCTTGCCCAGACCCAGGGCGTCGATGAACAAGGGGTACAGCGTGCCCAGCAGCACCGCGCCGCAGGCCACGGCCAGCATCATGTTGTTGACCAGCAGCAGCGATTCACGCGACAGCACACCGAAGCGCTGGCCCAGGCCGATCTTCGGTGCGCGCCACGCGAACAGCGCCAGGCTGGCACCGATGACGATGACCAGGAAGACCAGGATGAACATGCCGCGCTTGGGGTCGGTGGCGAAGGCGTGCACCGAACTCAGCACGCCCGAGCGCACGAGAAAGGCACCCAACAAGGACAGCGAAAAAGCCATGATGGCAAGCCATACCGTCCAGGCCTTGAAACCACCGCGTTTTTCGCTGACGGCCAGCGAATGGATCAGCGCCGTGCCGACCAGCCACGGCATGAAGGAGGCGTTCTCGACCGGGTCCCAGAACCACCAGCCGCCCCAGCCCAGTTCGTTGTAGGCCCACCAACTGCCCAGGCCGATGCCGAAGGTGAGAAAGACCCAGGCCGCTGTGGTCCACGGGCGCGTCCAGCGGGCCCAGGCCGCGTCGAGGTTGCCGCCCAGCAGCGCCGCGATGGCGAAAGCGAAAGCCACACTGAAGCCGACGTAGCCCATGTAGAGCATGGGCGGGTGGATGATCATCCCGGGGTCTTGCAGCAGCGGGTTCAGGTCGCGCCCGTCGGCTGCAGCGGGCAGCAGCCGGTCGAAGGGGTTCGAGGTGAGCAGCATGAACAGCAAAAAGCCCACCGAGATCAGCCCCATCACCGCCAGGATGCGGGCCAGAAAAGGCAGCGGCAGGCGTTGGCTGTAACGGGCCACGGCCATGGTCCAGACACTGAGCATCAACACCCACAAGAGCATCGAGCCTTCATGGCCGCCCCAGACGGCGGCCACGCGGTAGAACAGCGGCAGCGCGCTGTTCGAGTTGCTGGCCACGTAGAGCACCGAGAAATCGTTGCGCACGAAGCTGGCCGTCAGCAGCGCAAAAGCCAGCGCGACGAAGGCCCCCTGCCAATGGGCCAGTGGCCGCGCCAGCAGCATCCAGCCGGCCTGGCCGCGGTGGGCGCCCAGCAGCGGCAGCACGCCTTGCGCCAGCGCCAAGGCCAGCGCAAATAAGAGGCAGAGGTGACCGAGTTCGGGAATCATGTAGGCCTGCTCATATCGGCTTGCTCGTGTTTGCGGTGTCCTGTGGGCAGCCTCATTTCGCGGCCTGCACCAGCGTCTTGGCCTTGGCCGCGCGCTGCATCGCGTCGGCGGCTTCGGGCGGCATGTAGTTCTCGTCGTGCTTGGCCAGCACCTCGCGCGCCACGAAGACGCCGTCGTTGCCCAACTGGCCCTGCGCGACCACGCCTTTGCCTTCCTTGAACAGATCCGGCAGGATGCCTTCATAGCGCACCGGCACGGTCTGGGCGGTGTCGGTGACGGTGAAGCGCACGGTCACGCCGTCGCGCGCCACGGTGCCGGCCTGCACCAGGCCGCCGACGCGGAAGGTGCGGCCCACCGGTGCTTCCTTGGCGGCGATCTGCGTGGGCGTGTACGAGAACTGGATGTTGCTGTTGAAGGCTTGCAGGATCAGCCCAAGGCCCACGCTCACCACGGCCAGCAGGCCCACGGCGATGGCCACTTTCTTGTGACGCGGCTTCATGTCTGTGCTCCGGATTCAATTTGGGCCAGCGCCCGGCGGCGACGTTGCGCGGCCAGCAGCGGCTCGACGAGCATCACCGCCAGCGCCATGCCGTACGAGCCCCACACGTACAGGCCGTAACCGCCCATGTGGACGAAATCGGCGAAGGAATTCCATTGCATGGCGTGTTGTCCTAAACGCGGGCTTGCGGCACCGCCAGCGCGCGCACCCAGTCGGTGTCACGCTCGCTTTCCAGCACGATGGCGCGGGCGCGGGTGAAGACCACGGCGAAACTGTAGGCCCAGAAGGCGAAGGTCATGATCAACATGGCAACCAGCATGGTTGTCGCCATCTTGGGCGCGCTGTCCAGGCTGATGGTGGTGCCCTGGTGCAAGGTGTTCCACCAGACCACCGAAAAGCGGATGACCGGGAGGTTGATGGCCCCCACGAGCGCCAGCAGAGCGCCAGCGTTGGCCGCCCGGCGGTCGTCGTCGATGGCTTCGGTCAGCGCGATGTAACCCAGGTACAGCAGCAGCAGGATGAATTCGGTGGTGATGCGGGCGTCCCACACCCACCAGGTGCCCCAGGTCGGCTTGCCCCAGAAAGCACCGGTCCACAGCGCCAGGAAGGTGAACATCGCCCCGGTGGGTGCCAGGGCCCGCGCATACATCGAGGCCAGCCGCGCGTTGAAGGCCCAGCCCAGCACGGCGAAGAAGGCCATCACCGCGTAGATCGTCATCGACATCCAGGCCGCTGGCACGTGGATGAAGATGATGCGGTAGGCGTCGCCCTGCTGAAAATCAGTGGGCGCGATGCCGAAGCCGATGTAGAGGCCGACGGCCGTCAGCACGAGCGTGGCGGCCCAGAACCAGGGCACCAGCTTGCCGGCCAGCGCGTAGAAGCGCGACGGGGCGGCGTAGGTGGACCAGCGAAGGCGGGCTTTGCTGCTCATGCGGTCAGTCCAGGGAAATACGCAGCGCGGCGGCGGTCGCCCAGGGCACGCCGAGCGCGGTGAAGATCAGGATTGCGCCCATCAGCGAGAAGTGCGCGCGGGGTGACAAAGCGGCCTCGACCGCGCCCACCGCGCCGGTGCCGAAGATCAGCGTCGGGATGGTCAGCGGCAGCACCAGCAGGAAGACCAGCGCGCCGCCACTGCGCAGGCCCAGGGTCAGCGCCGCGCCCATCGCGCCCAGCAGGCTGAGCACCGGCGTGCCGACCAGCAGCGTGGCCATCAGCGTGACGATGGCCGGCGCGCCCATGCCGAACGCCAGGCCCAGAACGGGCGCGGCCAGCACCAAGGGCAAGCCGGTGCTGAGCCAGTGCGCGCAGACCTTGCCCACCACCAGCAGGACCAGCGCCTGCGGTGCCAGCAGCAACTGTTCCAGCGAACCGTCCTGCTCGTCGGAGGCGAACATCTGGGTCACCGACAGCATGGCCGCCAGCAGCGCGCAGACCCAGACCACGCCGGGCGCAATCTGCCGCAGCATCTGCGGTTCGGGGCCCACACCCAGCGGAAACAGGCCGGCGGCGGCGATGAAAAAACCCAGCGGCAGCAAGGCTTCGACGCGGCGGCGGCGGGCCAGCAGCAGGTCGCGCCGGGTCAGCGTCCAGATCGGCGACCACAAGGCCAGGCTGCCCGTCTGGGGGCTGGCAGACAAGTTCATGGTGTGAGGCCTGGCACGGCAGGGTCGGGGGTGCGCATCGCCGGGGGATTGTAGGGACGAGGCCCCCACCGGCTGGCCGCCGGGGCCTTGGCGGTTCAGCCGGGCCGACCGACCAGCCGGTGTTCGCGCAAACCGGGCAGCACCACGTCCTGGTGGCTGGTCAGCAGCACCGCACCGCCGCGCGCGGCGTGGGCGGTGATCAGGCTGGACAGGCGCAGCGTGCTGTCGCTGTCCAGCGCGTCGTAGGGCTCGTCCAGGATCCAGGTGCGCGGCGTGTCGTCCAGCGCCAGCCGGGCCAGCGCGCCGCGCCGCCGTTGGCCTTGTGACAGCGTGCGCACAGCGGCACCGCGCCGCGTGCCCAGGCCCAGTTTTTCCAGTGCGGCAGCCGCCGCGGCTTCGGGTTCCGGGTGTTCGGCCAGGCGGGCCAGAAAGGCCAGCGCCTCCTGCAGCGTGAGGTCGTCCTTCAGCGCGTTGGCGTGGCCGATGTACAGCAGGCCCCAGCGCGCCGTGTGGCCGGCCTGGCGCAGGGGTTGGCCGTTCCACAGCACGGTGCCGTCGGCCGGTGCCGACAGGCCGGCCAGGATGCGCATCAGGCTGGTCTTGCCGCTGCCGTTGGTGCCGCGCAGCCAGGTGATCGAGCCCGGTGGCAGCGCGATGTCCAGCCCTTCGAACAACAGCCGACGGCCGCGCCGGCAGCTCAGTGCGCGGCCTTCTAGCAGCCCGGTGGCGGGCGGGCCTGCGGCGTGTGCTGGAGCTGCAGCGCACGCTGCGACGGGCTGGAAGAGGGGTTCGGTGGCCAAGGGCGGATGGTGGCTGGGGCGGCTGATGCGGCTGGGGCGGCTGAAAGGGCCAAACCGGAAGCAGCCGCGCCGGTCAACTCTAGCCCAGGCCTGCCGGGGTCGGCCTCGCCCGGCGCGCGCACCTGCAGCAGCGTGCGGGCCACATAGCGGTCGGCCAGGTCTTCGGCGTCGGCGCGCGACGGGCCGCAGACCATCAGGTAGCCCAGGCTGTCGGCGTCGCACAGCGGCGGCCGCACGGCGTCGCCGGGCTGGCGCAGCAGTTCCACGCAGCGGATGGCCGGGTCTTGCCAGGTCGGCAGCAAGACCTCGTCCAGCACGCCCGCGCGGCTGGCGGCGAAGGCCCGCATCACCGCCACCTGAGGCATGGCACCCGAACCCGCAGGCAGCGGCTGGCCGCAGTGCAGCGCGATGAGGTCGCCGTGCAGCGAACGGCCCAGCGCGTAGCCCAGCAGGCGCGCCAGCCGGCCCCCGGGCAGGCCGGCAGCGATGCGCGCCACCTGCAGGCCGCGCGCGGTGATGGCCAGTTCGGTGTGGGTGGCACCGCTGTCCACGTCCAGCGCGTCCAGCACCGCGCCCAGGTAGCGCTCGATGGCGTCGGGGCTGGCCCGCGGGCCGCCCGGCTGGGGTGTGAAGGTGCTGCCGCGCAGCGCGGTGGACGGCGGCGCGTGCAGCAGCTTGTCGTGCACGCCCAGCAGGCGGTGGCGGCCCGACTGGGTCAGCGTGTCGCAGGCAATCAGCCGGTCAGGCAGCCGTTCGGCGGCATCGGGCGAACCTGCGCCGCCCTGCAGCGCGTGCTGCGGCAAGCCGCGCGCCTGCAGGCGTTGCCGCCACTGCAGCGGGTCTTGCAGCAGCGCGGCGGTGGCCGGGTTCAGGAACACGCACTGCAGGCGTTGCGCCAGCTCGGCCACCACCGCGTGGTGGGCACCAGGGCCGCACAGCAGGGCGTCGAAAGGCTGGCTGGCGTGTACGGCCAGCAGGCGCTGGGTCAGCGTGGCGCTGTGCAGGCCGGGCACTTCGATGCGGGCCCGCGCGCTGTCGAGCAGGGCCTGCACCGCTGGCTGGTTGCGGTAGGGTGCCAGGTCGCTGCTGACGAAGGTGTAGCGGTCGCCACGGGCGACGGCGGCCTGCACCAGGTCGGTGTCGTTGCCGTCGGGCAGGTCGATGATCAGCAAGTGGGCCAAGGTGGGGCACGGCACGTTCGGGCCTTCGATCTTCGGCCTTGGGCGCGGCGGCAATGCCCCGATAAAGCGCGGCTTCAACCGCCTCCTGTGCGCCGCCGCCAGGGCCGGCTGGGCGACCATGCAGCATCCGTCACACGACCCTGCCCTTGCGACTTCGCGTGCTGCGCCACCTTGTCTGTTTCTCGTGTTGCCTGGCCTTGGTTGCGGGCGGCGGCGCTGTGGCTGCAGCGCCGGCTGCCGCGCCGGCTGCTGCAGTACCCGCTGCCACCGGGCGCGCAGCCACTGGGCCCGCTGTCAATCTGCTGGTCGAGGTGCGGGTGGTGGACGAAGCGCAGGCCAGCGGCCATGGCGACTACACGGTCAGCACGCGCGCGCTGGCCACGCCGCCGGTGGAAGCACTGCAACTGCAGTTGCTGAACGGCCAGACCGGCGCGGTGCGCCTGGGCCGCGCGCTGCCGGTGCAGTGGCTGCAGCGCGCGGCGCGCGGGGCTGCCGTTGCATCCGCGTCGGCTGCGCCGCCTGCGCCGTATGCGCTGTCTGCCGACCGCGCCGGGGCGGTGTCTGATGCCGTGTCTGACGCGGTGACTTATGCCGTGACCTGGGTGCCGTCAGGCCAGAGCCTGACCGTGCGCCCGCGTTGGGTCGGCGGCAGCAGCCCGGTCAACCTGACCTTGCAGTTCAGCAGCAGCACCTTGCGGGCCGCGCCCGGCACGGCCCTGCCCGCCACGCGCACCCGGCTCGCCGGCACCACCCTGCACGTGCCGCTGGGCGTGTGGACGGCCTTTGCCGCCACCGGCACGCCGCTGGAAACGGCCGACCCGGGGTCGCTGTCCACGCTGGCGCTGGCCGAACGCGGTCGCCAACTGATGCAGGTGCGCGTGACGCTGCCCTGATCAGGGTTCACCGTCCCAGTAGTCCAGCGCGGGCCCGCTGCGCTGAATGGTGGCGAAAGCGTCCCCCGCACCGCCCGTTCCAGCCCCTTTGGCAGCCACCCAGACGTTGTGCTTGCCCGAGTCGGGGTATTCACAGATTTCGGGCGTTTCGCGCGTGCTGACCGACAGGTAATGCAGCGGCGCGTCCGAGGTGTTGATGATCTGGTGCGGGTACTCGGGGCCGGGCGGGATGAAGACCACGTCGCCGCTGCGCAGCGGCAGCATTTCGCCGGCCACCCGCAACGTGCCGCTGCCGGCCAGCACCACGAACATTTCTTCCTGCACGTGGTGCAGGTGGTAGGGGCAACTGCGCTTGCCCGGCGGCAGGATGTCGAAGGACGCACCCAACTTGCTGGCCACCGTGCCCAGCGCCAGCCGCGCACCCTGGCCGGCGTACAGCGGCGGGCGTTCGAAGCGGTCCAGCGCCACGGTGTGGACGTTGCGGATCAATTGCGCGGCGAGTGCTGCAGCCTTGTCGTTCATGGTGGCCTCCGATAGCGGGTGAGGGCGGATGAGGGCGGGGCGGGTCGCACCGTGCCCTGTGCTGTGCCGTGTGATAGCGTGGTTTTGTCGCCCCCAAAAACCACCATCCAGGCCGCGCAAATGATAGCCAGCACCCCGCTCGAAGACCGCCCCTTTGCCGCCTCGTCGCTGGCCGCACAGATCGAAACCGCGGCCACCGCCATCGAGGCCGATGTCATCCAGTGGCGGCGTGATTTCCACGCCAACCCCGAGTTGGGCAACCGCGAATTCCGCACCGCCGCCATCGTGGCCGAACACCTCAAGCGCATCGGCCTGGACGAGGTGCGCACCGGCGTGGCGCACACCGGCGTGGTCGGTCTGCTGAAGGGCGCGCTGCCCGGCCCGGTGGTGGCCTTGCGCGCCGACATGGACGCGCTGCCGGTGGCCGAACAGGTGGACGTGCCGTTTGCCAGCAAAGCCACCGCGCCGTGGAACGGCGAAAGCGTGGGCGTGATGCACGCTTGCGGCCACGACTGCCACACCGCCATCCTGATGGGCGTGGCCGAGGTGCTGGCCGGCCTGCGTTCGCAGCTGCGCGGCAGCGTGAAATTCATCTTCCAGCCGGCCGAGGAAATGCCGCCCGAAGGCGAAGACGGCGGTGCCAAGATGATGATCGCCGAAGGCGCTTTGCAGAACCCGGTGCCGCAAGCCATCTTCGGCCTGCATGTCACGTCGCGCCTGCCGGTGGGCTTCATCGGCTACCGGCCGGGGCCGACGATGGCCAGCGCCGATTCGCTGAAGATCACCGTGCAGGGCCGCCAGACCCACGGTGCCGCGCCCTGGCTGGGCGTGGACCCCATCGTCACGGCGGCACAGGTCATCCTGGGTTTGCAGACCGTCATCAGCCGCACCCAGGACCTGACGCAAGAGCCGGCCGTGGTCACGCTGGGCACCATCCGCGGCGGGCTGCGCGACAACATCATTCCCGACAGCGTGGAGATGCGCGGCACCATCCGCACCTTCAACGAAGCCATGCGCGACGACATCCACGAACGCGTCACGACGCTGGCCGAATCGATCGCCAAGGGCTCGCGCGCCACCTGCCTGGTGTGCATCAACAAGAACTACCCGGTGACCATCAACGACCCGGCGCTGACCGCGGCCATGGTGCCCACGCTGCAGCGCGTGGCCGGCCCCACCACAGCCGCATCGGGCCTGCTGCTGGTGCCCAAGGTGACGGGCTCGGAAGACTTCAGCTTCTTCCAGCGCCTGGTGCCGGGGCTGTTCTTCTTCATCGGCGTGACGGCCCGTGGCATCGACCCGGCGCTGGCACCCAGCAACCATTCACCGCGTTTCGCGGTCGATGAAGACGGCTTGAACCTGGGCCTGCGCGCGCTGGCCCACCTGACCTGCGACTACCTCGAAGCGCGGGCCTGAATGGCACCATGTCATCGCTGTCCGCGATGCCCCACACCCAACACCGGAACCCACCATGAAGCTCTTGAACCAAGTCTGCATCGTCACTGGCGCCGCCAGCGGCATCGGCCGTGAAATCGCCATGACCTACGCCCGCGAAGGCGGCAAGGTGGTCATTGCCGATCTGTCGAAAGCCGCCGCCCAAGTCGTCGTCGATGACATCGTCACAGCCGGCGGCACGGCGATGGCGGTGGCCATGGACGTGACCAGCGAGGAGCAGGTCAACGCCGCGGTGGCCGAGGTGGTGGCGGCCTGGGGCACGGTGCACGTGCTGGTCAGCAACGCCGGCATCCAGATCGTCCACGCGGTTGAAGACTTCCCGTACAGCGAGTGGAAGAAGATGCTGGCCATCCACCTGGACGGTGCCTTCCTGACCACCAAGGCGGTCATCCCGCACATGAAGCAAGTGGTGGATGGAAAACCCCAGGGTGGGAGCATCGTCTACATGGGCAGCGTGCACAGCAAGGAAGCGTCCTTGCTCAAGTCGGCCTACATCACGGCCAAGCACGGGCTCATAGGCTTGTGCAAAGCAGTCGCCAAGGAAGGCGGCGAATTCGGCATCCGCGCCAACGTGGTCTGCCCGGGCTTCGTGCGCACGCCGTTGGTCGACAAGCAGATTCCGGAACAGTCCAAAGCCCTGGGCATCAGCGAAGAAGACGTCATCAAGAAAGTGATGCTGAAGAACACCGTGGACGGCGAATTCACGACCGTGCAGGACGTGGCCGAAGTGGCGCTGCTGTTCGCCAGCTTCAACAGCGCGGCTTTGACCGGGCAGAGCCTGGTGGTCAGCCACGGCTGGTTCATGCAGTAGAGGCTGAGCTGGCGGTCTGGCGGGCTGTCTACCCTGGGTTCTGGGGAGTGACAGTTCGACGCATAGCTGGCCTAGTCAGGGCGTTGCCCGCGCCTGCGCTGGCCGGGAGCCTGCTGATGAAATTGACCCGACCGACCCCCGCACGCCGCCTGCTGCTGGCCGCTGCGACCGCTTTGTCCAACCTGCTGCTGGCTCCGTCCGCGCATGCGGTGCTGGCCAACAGCGTCAACGTCACGTTGAATGCGCCCGGCGGCGTGATCGGCAACGTCTCGCCTTTGACGCTGACCCAGGTGGCCACCCTCGCCGCCGGCATCGTGGCCGCTGACGGTGGTGCCATCGGCAACTACATGCTCGACGGCGAGGCCATCACTTTCGCAGGCGATTCGGTGCGCGTCCAGATTGCGGCCGGCGCGCAGCTGGGCAATGGCAGCTACGTCACCGGCTACCTGGGCAGCGGGGCGGTGCGCGCCACCTACCTGCTGGACAACCTGAACATCAGCGGCCGGCAGATCACCGGCTACACCGTCACCGCCTTCGACGGCTATGCCAATTCGGGCTTCATCGGCCTGAGCTCGGCGGCCAGCGCCGCGGCAGCGGTGCAGTTGCTGACGCCGAACAGCCTGCGCATCAACCTGGACAACTTCATCTTCGTCGACCGTGGTCTGGGCGGTGCACGCAATTACGCCAACCTGCGCATCGACCTGGTCAGCGTGGTGCCCGAGCCCGGCACGGCGCTGTTGTTGCTGGCCGGCGGTGGTCTGTTGCTGTGGCTGCCGATGTGGCGCCAGCGCAGCGCTGCCGGCGTGTGATCGGCCGCCCATGCTGACCTTGGATGACTTCACGCCGCTGGTGGGTGATGCCTTTGCGCTGGTCGACGAAACAACCGGCGCGCACCGCGCGGCCTTGCTGGAAGCCAGGCCCTTGAACGGGCCTGAATTGGGTGGCCGCAAGCCCTTTGCCTTGCTGTTCGAAGGCCCCGCCAGCCCGCTGCTGCCGCAGCGCGCCTACACCGTGCAACACCCGGCCTTTGATACGCTGGACATCTTTCTCGTGCCCGTGGGCCGCGTGGCGGCCGGGGTGCACTACGAAGCGATCTTCAACTAGGAGCAGGCCGCCATGTCTGAACCCTTCATCGGCGAAATTCGCCTGGTCAGTTTCAACTTCACCCCACGCGGTTGGGCCCAGTGCAACGGGCAACTGCTGCCCATCAACCAGAACCAGGCGCTGTTCTCTTTGCTGGGCACCTTTTACGGTGGCAACGGCGTGCAGAACTTTGCCTTGCCCAACCTGCAAGGCCGCACGCCGTTGCATGTGGGGCCCACCACCACGCAAGGGCAGACCGGCGGGGCCGCCAGCGTCACGCTGGGCCAGGCGCAACTGCCGGCGCACACGCACAGCCTGTCGGGCAGCAGCGACTTCGCCAACGCCAGCGCGCCCGGCCTGGCCGTGCCGGCGGCACGCGCTCGCGGCACCCCGCCGCACTACACCGCTGCCGGCCGCAGCAACACCAGCATGGCCACGGGTTCCCTGGCGCAAACGGGTGGCTCGCAGCCGCACGACAACATGCAGCCCTACCTGGTGATGAACCACGTCATCGCGCTGCAGGGCATCTTCCCTTCGCGCAGCTGAAGCGCCCAGCAGGAGCACACACATGGGTCAACCCTTCATCGGCGAAGTTCGCCTGTTCGCTGGAAATTTCGCACCGCGCGGTTGGGCGTTTTGCGATGGCTCGCTGCAGTCCATCGCCGAAAACGACACCCTGTTCGCATTGATCGGCACCACCTACGGCGGCGACGGCCAGAACACCTTCGGCCTGCCCGATTTGCGCGGCCGCGTGCCGGTGCACCAGGGCGGTGGCTATGTCATCGGCCAGCAGGCCGGCAGCGAAACCGTCACGCTGAGCAGCACCCAGATGCCGGCCCACTCCCATGTGTTGAAGGCCAGCACTTTCGACGGCCGCGTGGGCCTGCCCGACAACGCGGTGCTGGCCGCGCCGCCCGTCAACAGCTATGGCGCGGGCGTGCCCACGGTGCCGATGGCGGTCACTGGCGTGGGCCCGGCCGGTGGCGCGCAGCCGCACGAGAACATGGCGCCCTTCACGGCCGTCAGCTACATCATTTCGCTGTTCGGCATCTTCCCGTCACCCGCCTGAAGGGGCCTGCCATGTCCGATGCCTTTGTCGCTGAGATCCGTGTCTTCGCCTTCAACTTTGCGCCCCGCGGCTGGGCCACCTGCGACGGCCAGATCATTCCGATTGCCCAGAACACCGCGCTGTTCTCGCTGCTGGGCACCAACTACGGTGGCAACGGCGTGCAGAACTTCGCCTTGCCCAATTTGCGCGACAGCTTCGTGGTCGGCCAGGGGCAGGGGCCGGGCCTGACCGAGCGCTTCGTGGGTGAAACGGGCGGCAGCGCCGCGGTGGCCTTGCTGCCGACCCAAATGCCCGCCCACCGCCACACCCTGACGGCCACCGCCTCGGCCACCACCACGGTGCCGACAGGTGCCGCGCTGGCCCCGCCGGTGGACGGCAGCGTGGCCTACCGCACGCCCGGCGTGCTGGCCCCGATGGCGGCCGAGAGCATCAATGTGGCGGGCAGCGGCAGCGCGCACGAAAACCGCCAGCCCTACCAGACGCTGAACTTCTGCATCGCGCTGCAGGGCATCTTCCCACCGCGCAGCTGAAAGCCGGCTGCCGTGGAACTGCCCCTGTCGCCGTCGCTGTCCCCGATCCCGGTCCCACCCTCGCGCTGGGCGCTGCGCCCGGCCACCGCGGCCGACCGCGAATGCCTGCTCAGCGTCTACGCCAGCACGCGTGCCGACGAACTGGCGCAGGTGCCCTGGGACGCCGCCACGCGCGAGGCTTTCGTGCGCCAGCAGTTCGCGGCGCAGGAAGCGCACTACACCGCGCACCACCCGCAGTCGCAGGTGCAGCTCATCGTCGACGAGAGCGACACGCCGCCGCGCGGCATCGGCCGCCTGTGGACCGACCGCCGAGCCGGCGCGCTGCACGTGCTGGACATCAGCCTGCTGGCCGCGGCGCGTGGCCGGGGCGTGGGCACGCAATGCCTGCTGGCGCTGCGCGACGAAGCCCACGCGCGCGGCGTGCCGCTGACCATTTACGTCGAGATCCACAACCCGGCCCGCCGCCTGTATGAGCGCCTGGGCTTCACGGCCAGCGGCGAGCCGCAGGACCTGTACGTTCACATGGCCTGCCCGCCGGTGCCGGCTCTGCTTTGCGCCTGATTTCTGCCTGATCTCTGCCTGATCTCTGACTGATCTCTGACTGATCTCTGACTGATCTCTGACTGATCTTGGCCCCACTCTTTGCCCCGATTTCTGCCTTGATCTTTGCCCGATAGGACCCCCACCATGCACAAGCGATCTTTCCTGATGGGCGCCTGTGGCGCTGCGCTCACCTCGACGGCGGCCACGGCGTCGGCCCCAGCCCAGGCCACCGCGCACGCTGCCTGGGCCGCCGCCCCCGCCGTCCGCCGGGGCCTGCCCGCGCTGGGTGCCGCGCCCGACCGCGCGCAGTGGGCGCGCTACCTGCAGGAACCCTTCGTGCTGCAGGCCGAAGGCCGCAGCGTGGCCGTGGTGCTGGACCGCCTGGAAGACGGCCCCGCCGGCACCGGTGCCGCGCAATTCGTGCTGGGTTTTCGCAGCGCCACGGCGCTGCCCTCGGGCCTGTACGAACTGGCCCACGCCAGCGGCCAGACGCTGGCCATCGGGCTGACCGCCCAGGCCGCCAGCGGCAACACCGCCGCCCGCTTGCGCGCCGAATTCAACCTGCTGCCGGCAGCGGTTTGATGCGCGGGCTGCAGCGTGCTGGGGCTGTGGCTTCGACGGGCGCTTGACCAGCCCCAGTTCAACGGCCGCAGCGGGTTCGATGCGGGGTTGAGAATGCGCCGGTGCCCCCTTTTCCGAAGCCCGAACCGCCGCCCGACCCGTCGCCCCCGACAGCGCGTTCGACAGTGCGTTCGACAGCGCGTGCGCCAACCCGCTTCCAGCCCCGCCTGACCCTGCTGACCTTGAGCCGGGGCGACGGCCTGCTGGGCCTGCGCGCCGTGCCCGGCAAGCCCGGCTTCGGCCCGCGCGGCGGCCAGTTGACGGTGGCCCGGGTGGACTGGACCTACGCCCGAGGCGAGCCCGCCAGCGGCGCGCCCTGGGCCACGCCGGCCCCCACCAGCGTGCTGCAACCGCGCCCCTGGCCGGTGCCGCCGCACCGCGACCTGGGTGCTGAACAACAGGCCGCCGACCAGCTGTTCGCCACCGAGCTGCGGCCGCTGCCGGCGCGATCCATCCAGTGGCGCACGCCCGAAGCCGCCGCTGGTTTTGACAACCTGTGGTGCCTGCCCGAAGAAGCCCATTACGCCGACTTCTTCGCTGAAGGGGTGCCCAAGTTGCAGGCCCGTGGCTGGACCATCGCGGTGCAACCCGGCTTCGCCCATTTCAGCGTGCCGGTGCAGCGCTGGCGGCTGGTGCTGGACCCGGCCAGCGGTACGGCGTCGCGCGAACTGGCCGAGCCACTGGGCGGGCCCGCGCAAACGCTGTCGGCCATGCGCCAGCCGGCCGGGCAGGGTTCGTGGCTGCTGAGCCTGGGTGTCGAGGTCGAAGGCGAATTGCTCGACCTGGCGCCGCTGCTGGCCGACCTGATCAAGCGCGACAGCCGCTGGCTGAAGGCCGAGGAGATCGCGCGCATCCACGACGACACCGTGGTCACGCTGCGCGCACCGGGCGGCCGCCGCATCGAGGCGCCGGCCCAGCCGCTGAAGGCCATCGTCGGCGCGATGGTCGACCTGCTGACCGACCCGCGCCGCGCGGCCGGGCCGTTGCCGCTGTCGGTGTGGGAAGCGCACCGGCTGGACGCGCTGCAACTGCAGCTGGACGACACGCTGGCCGAACGGGCGGGCGAGCGCGGTGCCTGGCAGGTGCAAGGTGCCGCCGGCCTGGCCGCGTTGGTGCAGCGCCTGCGCGCCGCCGGCACGCCGCCCGCCGTGGCCATGCCGGCCGGCCTGGGCCTGGTGCTGCGCGCCTACCAGGAACACGGCGTGGCCTGGCTGCAGTACCTGCGCGAACACGACCTGGCCGGCATCCTGGCCGACGACATGGGCCTGGGCAAGACGGCGCAGGTGTTGGCGCATCTGTTGATCGAAAAGCAGGCCGGCCGGCTGCAGGCGACTGGGGGTGATGGCCAGCCGGCCGGCGGGCCGGCGCTGGTCGTGCTGCCGACCTCGCTGATCGCCAACTGGGAAGCCGAGGCCGCGCGCATCGCGCCGGCGCTGCGCACGCTGACGCTGCAAGGCGCGGCGCGCGCGCTGGACTTCAGCCGCATCGCAGACCATGACGTGGTCTTCACCACCTACCCGCTGCTGTGGCGCGACATCGCAGCGCTGGCCGCGCAGCCCTGGCACCTGCTGGTGCTGGACGAAGCGCAGATGGCCAAGAACGCCGGCAGCCGCACCGCCCGCGCGCTGCGCCAACTGCGGGCCCGCCACCGCCTGTGCGTGACCGGCACGCCGCTGGAAAACCACCTGGGCGAGTTGTGGGCGCATTTCGACCTGCTGATGCCCGGCTTCCTGGGCGACGCCCGCAGCTTCACGCGGCAATGGCGCAAGCCGATTGAAGACAACGGCGAGACGCTGCGCGCGCAGTTGCTGGCCCAGCGCGTGCGGCCTTTCATCCTGCGCCGGCGCAAGGACGATGTGGCCACCGAACTGCCGCCGCGCACCGAGGTCATCCGCCGCGTGGTGCTGCAGGGCCAGCAGCGCGCGCTCTACGAAAGCGTGCGCCTGGCGGCCGACCACAGCCTGCGCAAGGTGCTGGAGAAGAGCAGCTTTGCCGGATCGCAAATTGCCGTGCTGGACGCACTGCTGAAGCTGCGCCAGGTGTGCTGCGACCCGCAGCTGGTGAAGAACACGCAGCTACCGGCTTCCATGGAACGCGCCAAGATGAGCGCGCTGCTGGACCTGCTGCCCGCGCTGGTGGACGAGGGCCGCCGCGTGCTGGTGTATTCGCAGTTCACCGAGATGCTGGCGCTGGTGCAGATCGAGCTGGCAGCCATCCATCTGCCCTATCTGGTGCTGACCGGCGACACGCCACCGGCCGCGCGCGGTGCCGTCGTGCAGCGCTTCCAGGCGCGCGAAGAGCCCGTGCTGCTGGTCAGCCTGAAGGCTGGCGGCGTGGGCCTGAACCTGACGGCGGCCGACACCGTCATCCACCTCGACCCGTGGTGGAACCCGGCGGTTGAAGAACAGGCCAACGCGCGCGCCCACCGCATTGGTCAGGAACGGCCGGTCTTCATCTACAAGCTGCTGGTGCAGGGCAGCATCGAAGAACGCATGCTGGCGCTGCAGGCCCGCAAGGCCGCGCTCAGCGAAAGCGTGCTGGGCACCGATGCGGGCGGCGCGCCCAAGTTCAGTGCCGAAGATTTGCAGGGCCTGCTGTTGCCGCTGAACTGAGCGCCTGCGAAAGCGCGGGCGACGTTTGACGTCAGCCAGCGCGGCCCACGGCACGCCCGCAAACGATTGGAAGGCCGCTGATGCCTGCGCTATCGTGCGCAGCCGGGCAGGCTTGGCCCTCAGTCCGTGATTGCTGGAGACCCTAACGACATGCAGCCCGCACCCCTGCGCGCGAACGAAGCCGCCGCCCTGCTTGCGCTGGATGAGTTGGCGGTGCTCGACTCGGGCCCTGACGCCGAATTCGATGCGCTGGCGCGTGCGGCTTCCTTGTTGTGCGACGTGCCGATCGCGTTGATCAGCCTGATCGACGCCCAGCGCCAGTGGTTCAAGTCGGCCGTCGGCCTGGACGGCATCCGTGAAACGCCGCGCGAGCTGGCCTTCTGCGCCCACGCCGTGCTGGGGGCTGACGTGTTCGAGGTGCCCGACGCCGCGCTGGACCCGCGCTTCGCCGACAACCCGCTGGTCACCGGCCAGCCCGACATCCGCTTCTACGCGGGCGCGCCGCTGCGTTTGTCGGGCGGCGAACAGGTGGGCACGCTGTGCCTGATCGACCGCGTGCCCAGGGCCCTGACCGAAACCCAGCGCGCCGCGCTGCAGGCCCTGGCCGTGGTGGCCGCGCAGGCGCTGGAAAGCCGGCGCGCGCGGCAATTGGCCGAAGAGGGAGCGGTGGCGCTGATGGCCAGCGAGGCCCGCTACCGCAGCCTGTACCAGACCACGCCGGCCATGCTGCACGCGATAGACCCCGAGGGCCGCCTGCTGATGGTCAGCGACGCCTGGCTGGAGCGGCTGGGCTACGCCCGTGAAGACGTGCTGGGGCGGCGGTCGACCGAGTTCTTCACCGAAGCGTCGCGCGAAATGGCGCTGCGCGAGGGCTTGCCCACCCTGTTGGCGCGTGGCTGGCAGCGGGAGATGGCCGTGCAGATGCTTGGCCGCAGCGGCGAAGTCGTCGACATCTTGCTGTCGGCCATCGTCGAGCGTGACCCGGCCGGCAGGCCGCTGCGCGTGCTGGCCGGCCTGCAGGACGTGACCCTGCGGCGACGCGCCGAACGCGCGCTGGAAGCTGAAAAGCAGCGGCTGCTGAACATCATCGAAGGCACGCAGTCGGGCATTTGGGAATGGAACATCCAGACCGGCGAATTGCGCCTGAACGAACGCAGCGCCGCCATGCTGGGCCAGACGCTGGCTGAACTGGGCACCCAGACCATAGCCCTGCGCACGCAGTGCACCCACCCCGACGACCTGCCCGCCGCCGCCGCTGCCATGCGGCTGCACCTGTCCGGGCGCAGCGCGCACTACGAAGTCGAATCGCGGGTGCGCCACGCCGACGGGCATTGGGTGTGGGTGCTGGACCGCGGCCGGGTGCTGACGCACACGCCCGACGGCAAGCCCGAATGGATGTTCGGCATTCACCAGAACATCAGTCCGCGCAAGCAGCAGGAAGCCGCGCTGCGCCAGAGCGAAGAACTGCTGCAGCGCACCGGCCGGCTGGCCGGCGTGGGCGGCTGGGAACTGGATCTGGCGAGCAGCGAAGTCACCTGGTCTGCGCAAACGCACAGTATCCATGGCGTGCCGGCCGACTACCGGCCGCTGCTGGCCAGCGCCATCAACTTCTATGCGCCCGAGGCGCGGCCGGTGATTCAAGCCGCCGTTGAACGCTGCCGGGCCGACGGCACACCCTGGGACCTGGAACTGCCGCTGATCACCGCCGACGGCCGGCGCATCTGGGTGCGGGCGGTGGGCAGCGCCGACTTCGAAGCTGGCCAGGCGGTGCGCCTGTCGGGTGCCTTCCAGGACATCACCGAACGCAAGCGGCTGGAGAGTCGGCTGATCGACAAAGAGCGCTTCCTGCGCCAGGCCCTGGACAGCGTGCCGGGCCTGATTGCCCACATCAGCCCCGACCGGCGCTACACCCTGGTCAACCGCGCCTACACCGCCTGGGACGACCGGCCGCAGGCCGAACTGGTGGGCCGGCGGGTGGCCGAGGTGCACGGCCAGGCCGGCTACGCGCTGCTGGCACCGCAATTGGACCGCGCCTTCGCCGGTGAAGTCGTGGCCTTCGAAGTGGAACTGCAACGCGGCACCGAGCTGCACGCCATGCAGGTGACTTACGTGCCCGACTTCGACGAAGCGGAACAGGTCATCGGCGTGTTCTCGATGAAGGTCGATGTCACGCCGCTGCGCCGCGCCGAAGAAAGGCTGCGCCTGGTGATGGAAGCTTCACCGCAAGGCATGTTCACCAGCGACCTGCAGGGCCTGTGCACCTACACCAACGCGGCCTGGCAGCGCATTGCCGGGTGCGGCCTGGCGCAGAGCCTGGGCCTGGGCATGCGCGACGTGATCCACCCCGACGACCTGCCGCAGCTGATGGCCAAGAGCGAAGCGGCGCTGCACGACGGCGGCATCCAAAGCAGCGAACACCGCTACCGGCGGCCTGACGGCAGTGTGGTCTGGGTGCGCGGCCACCTGACGCTGCTGCGCCGCAACGGCGTGCCCGACAGCTTCATCGGCACCGTGGAAGACGTCACCCAAAGGCGCCTGCTGGACGAGGCGCTGGCCCTCAAGACCACCGAGCTGGCGCGGTCGAATGAAGAGCTGGAACGCTTCGCCTATGTGGCGTCCCACGACCTGCAGGAACCGCTGCGCATGGTCACCAGTTACGGTCAGCTGCTGGCGCACCGCCACCTGGCTGAACTGTCGCCCGACGGCCAGGAGTTCCTGCAGTTCATGTTCGACGGCGGCCAGCGCGCGCAGGCCCTGATCCGCGATTTGCTGAGCCTGGCGCGCCTGGACAGCCAGGCTTCTCCCTGGCAGCCGGTGGCGCTGGAGGCGGTGCTGGCCGACAGCCTGGCGCAACTGCAAGGCCCGCTGCAGGCAGCCGGTGCCGTTGTCACCCACGACCCGCTGCCCACCGTGCTGGCCGACGCCGGGCAGATGGCGCAGCTGTTTGGCAACCTGCTGAGCAACGCGCTGAAGTTTCACGGGGCCGCCGCAGCGCATATCCACGTGGCGGCTGAGCGGGTTGGCACGAGCTGGCGCATCAGCGTGCACGACAATGGCGTGGGCATCGAAGCCCAGTTCTTCGAAAGAATTTTCGTCATGTTCCAGCGTCTGCACCTGCGTTCCGCCTACGAGGGCACCGGGATCGGGCTGGCGATCTGCAAGAAGGTTGTTGAACGCCACGGCGGGCGCATCGGGGTGGCATCGAAACCCGGCCAGGGTTCGACCTTTTTCTTCACACTGCCCGACCACGCGGCAGACGCTTCGGCCGAACACGCAGCACCGGCGCACGCGTGAACAGGCCCATCCGGCTGGTCGGCACCCTCCGCGCGCACGGGCTGGGCGCGGTGCGGCTGCCCGGCCGGCTGGTCTAGCCGCTGCGGCCACGGAAGGCGACAGCCATGCAGCCGACAAACATGCAGCCGACAAACATGCAAACCGCCACCGACGCGCAGCCCCACGCTGCCGACGAAGACCCGGTCTTGCTGGTCGAAGACAACCCCGGCGACGCCCGCTTGACCCGCACTTTGCTGGAAGTCGGCGCGGTGCCAGCCCCGGCCGGACTGCTGTGGGTGCAGACCCTGGAGGCGGCCGTACGGCAGCTGCAGTCCGGCGCGCCCTGCCGCGCGGTCTTGCTCGACCTGGGCCTGCCGGGCTGCCAGGGGCTGGATGCGTTCCACGCGCTGCGCCTGCATGCCACCGCCTGCCCGGTCATCGTGCTCACGGGCGACGACAGCGAAGCCGTGGGCATGGCGGCGGTGGCCGCCGGCGCGCAGGACTTTCTCGTCAAAGGCAGTTTCGACGGCGGCCTGCTGCGCCGCTGCATCCGCTTTTCGGTGCAGCGCAAGCGCGCCGAGCTGGCCTTGATTGCCCAGGCCCTGGCCGCGCAAGAGACGGCCTTGAACAGCGCCCAGCGGCTGAACGAAGCCATGGGCCGCGTCGCCGATGCCTTCGTGGCCATCGACAAGGCCGGCCATTTCACCTACGTCAACGCGCGCGCCGTGCAATTGCTGGGCTGCCAGTCGGAAGCCGAATTACTCGGCCGCCAGGTCTGGACCGAATTCCCGAACGCCTTGGGCACACCCTTTCAAGGCGCTTTCGAACAGGCCATGCAGAGCCAGCAGCCGGTGGCCAACGAAGGCTATTTCCCACCCAGCCAGCGCTGGCTGGATGGCCGGCTCTACCCCTCGGCCAACGGCCTGTCGATGTACTTCACCGACATCACCGATCGGCGCGCGTCAGAGCAGGCTTTGCTGCAGATTCAGTTCGAAGTGTCGGAACTGGCGCACCGCCTGCTGGTGCAGGAAAAGACGACCACGCAACGCGTGGCCCAGGCCCTGCACGACCACCTGGGGCAAACGCTGGCGGCAGCGCGCTTGAACCTGGACGCCTGCGTCACGACGCACGGCGCGGCCATGCCGCCGGCACTGAAAGCGCAAGGCGCGCGCATCGCCGCGCTGCTGGACCAGGCGGTGCTTGAAGTGCGCCAGGTCTTGTCCGATCTGCGCCCGCCGCTGCTGCAGGAGCAAGGCTTGCCGGCGGCGCTGGACAATGAAATCCGCCACGGCGCGCTGGCCAGCCAGGGCGGCGGCACGGGCAACAGCCCCGCCTCGGCGGGTGACGCTGGCGGTGTCGACGTGTGGCTGGAAGTGGATGCGGCGGCGCGCGGCCAGCGTTGGCCCGACGACATTGAATACGCCGCCTTCATGGTGGCCCGCGAAGCCATCGCCAATGTGCGGCTGCACGCGCGGGCGACGCTGGTTCGCGTGGTGCTGGAAGGCGACGCCCGCGAATTGCGGCTGCAGGTCATCGACGACGGCACGGGCATCCCCACGCCGCTGCTGGGCGGCCGCGCCGGCCATCTGGGCCTCGTCGGCATGCGCGAGCGGGCCCTCGCCATCGGCGCGCAATTCGACGTCACCAACGCCCAGGACGGCGGCACCCAGGTCAGCCTGCGCTGGGGCGCACCGCCGCCGTGAGCGGGGTCTATTTGGTCGATGACCACGCCAATGTGCGCGATGGCCTGCGCTCGGTGCTGGCCGCTGCCGGCCATGTGGTGGTGGGCGAAGCGGCCGACGCCACGCAGGTGCTGGCCGACCTGCAGCGCCTGGCACCTGCGGTGCTGCTGGACATCCAACTGGGCCCGCACTCGGGCTTTGCCCTGCTGACCGAGGTGCAACGCCGCAAGCCAGGCGTGCGCACCATCGTGCTGACGATGTCGGCCCAGCCCCGCCCAGCCCCGCCACGCGGCCGAGGCGCTGGGAGCAAGCCGCTGGCCAGACCCTTGCTGGAAGCGGCCCTTGGCCCATCGCGTGCCACTTGAGGACAATCTGCGCGATGCGCAAATCGACTCCATCCGGCGGCCTGGTCTATTCCACCGACAGCGGCCGCACCTGCCCGACCTGCCGCCAAGCCCAGGCCGACTGCCGCTGCAAGGCGCTGGCCGCTGCAGCCGTGCTGGCCAAAGTGGCACAGGGCGATGGCATCGCCCGCGTCACGCGCGAGAAGCAGGGCCGCGGCGGCAAGACCGTCACCGTGGTGCGCGGCCTGCCGCTGGCGGCCGAAGCCCTGGCCGCTTTGGGCAAGCGCTTGCGCAACGCCTGCGGAACCGGCGGCACGGCCAAAGAAGGCGTGCTGGAAGTGCAGGGCGACCACGCCGAGCGCGTGGTGGCGTTGCTGCTGGCCGAGGGCCACAAGGCCAAACGGGCCGGCGGCTGAGCGCGACCCGTGGCGTGCGGGCTGGTGCAGCCGCCGGGCCGTTTCAGTCGGCGCGCGGCAGGGCCGCGATGCGCCGCAGGTCATCGGCCATCGGGACCAGCGCCAGCGTGGCCAGCAGCACCGCCAGTGGCACAGATGGCACCCAGCAGGAAAGCCGTCACGCCGACCAGGCCGTCCACCACCAGGCTCAGCTGGCCCAGCGCCAGGTTGTCGGCCACCGCCGAGACCATGCCGGTGACGTGCGAGGTGTACTGCTGCGCCGCCAGAAAACCGTCTGCATTGATGGCCCCGGCCACGAAGGCCAGCACCCAGCCCAGTTGCTTGTTGGCCGCCACGGTGCGGCGGTTGCCGGTCAGCCGGCGCGTTTGCCGAGCGCCTTCGCGCCGGGCTTGAGTTGGGTCCTGGGCTCGGTCAGCGTGGCGTACAGGGCCTCGAATTCCAGCGTCAGCTTGTGCTTGGGGTCGAGCACGTTCATCGGCTTGGCCTGCTCGTGCGATTCCTTGATCTTCACGCTGGCGCTGAGGTAGGGCTGCAGCACCGGCAGGCCTTCATCGACCAGTTCCTGCACCGTGCGCTGCGGCAGGCTGGCGCGCGGCTGGAACTGGTTGACAACGATGCCTTCGACCACCAGCTCGGGGTTGTGGTCGGTCTGGATTTCCTTCACGCTTTCCAGCAAACCGTAGAGCGCGCGGCGCGAAAAATCGTCGCAGTCGAAAGGAATCAGACAGCCCTGCGCGGCGATCAGGGCCGAGCGCGTGTAGAAATTCAGTGCCGGTGGCGTGTCGATCCAGATGTCGTCATAGACCTCGTTCAGGGCCTCCAGCGCCTTGCGCAGCTTGTAGATCTTGTAGCGGCTTTCCAGCTTGCTGTGCAGCTCGTCCAGGCCGGGGCCGGCGGGCATCACGCTCAGATTGGGCCAGGGCGTGGGCACGATGAATTGGGCGGCACCCACTTCGCGCACGCTGAACTTCAGCGTGCTGTCGAAAAAACCGGCCGCGCCGGCGGCGTCGGCGTGTTCGGCGTCGGCCGTGGCGCCCAGCAGGTAGCGGCTGGTGTTGCCTTGCGGGTCGAGGTCGATGACCAGGGTGCTGCGCCCGGCCTTGGCCCCAACGGCGGCCAGGTTGCAGGTGATGGTGGACTTGCCGACGCCACCCTTCTGGTTGAACACGACGCGCCGCATGGGGGTCTCCTGCTGGAAGTTGAAACCGCCATTTTGCAGTGCAACATGACCCGATCCTGAACGCGCCGCAACGACAATGGCGGGCATGAACGACACGCAAACCGAAACCACCGCCGACGAGCCCATCCACGAACCCCGCCTGTGGCGCGACAACGGCTGGACGGCCCGCGTCATCAAGAACAACGACGACGACGGCTGGGCGGTGGAAATGATCCGCGCCGGTGAGCCCGAACCGGCGCTGACCGGCCCGTGGACCATGGGCCGCGACAAGAAGAACCCCAAGCCGCTGGACACGAATGCCTTCAACACGCTGGTGAAAACGGCCCACGAGGTGGTGCGCCGGCATGAACAGGCGCAGCACGCGCTGCTGCACAAGGAAACGGCGGTGATGACCGAGAACGGCCGCGTGCAGGTGACGCTGGACATCACGCCCGACGAAGACGACCCCTACGCCACGCTGGCCGCTTTCGATGCCGACGGCGGTGAACTGGCCCGCGTGCGCGTGGCCGCGAACTACCGTTTCAGCACCGCGAATATCGAAGCCTGGATCGCCAACGACTTTCGCCGCCCGGGTTGATCAGTTTGCGGCTGCTGGCGGGCTCGGCGTGGCCGGCAGGGCCGTTGCTGTACCTTCCAGCTCGCGCGCGGTCAGCCACAAGCGGGTGTCGAACTCGAGCTGGTGGTAATCGCCTTCCATGTGCGTGCACAGCGCGTAGAAGGCCTTGTCGTGTTCGCGTTCCTTCAGGTGCGCCAGTTCGTGCACGACGATCATGCGCAGGAAGGCGGCCGGGGCTTCCTTGAACAGCGTGGCCACGCGCAGTTCGCGCTTGGCCTTCAGGTTGCCGCCCTGCACCCGCGAGATGGCGGTGTGGGTGCCCAACGCGTTGCGCGCGACGTGCAACTGGCTGTCGAAGGCCACCTTGGCCAGCGGCGGCGCGCTCTTCAGGTGGCGGGCCTTGATCTCGGCGACAAACGCAATCAGCGCCTTGTCGCTGCGCACCGTGTGCGCCTCGGGGTAGCGCTGCGCCACACTGGCCCCCAGGCGGCCGTCGCGGATCAAGCTTTCGACTTGCGCCAGCAGTGCGGGTGGGTAACCCTGCAGGTATTTCAGCGCCGGCACGGCCATCATGGCGCGGCGCCGCCGCCCGCCAGGTCGGCCCCATCGGCCGAATCGACCAAATCGGTCATAGCGGCCACAGTGGCCACAGCGGCCACAGCGGCCACAGCGGCCACAGCGGCCGAATCGGTCACAGCGGCCCCATCGGCAACCGCGCGGCCCCACACCAGCAGCAGGTTGTTGGCCGGCATCGCCACGCGTTCAAGCAGGTGCAGTCCGGCCGCGTTCGCCTGCGCCGTCACGTCGTTCAGGCGGCGCAGGCCCCAGGCCGGGTTGCGCATCTGCAGGTCGATGTCGAAGGCGGCGTTGCCGGGCGCGGTCGGCACACCGTCTTCCAACTCAGTTTCAAGGTAAGGGCCGTAGGTGATGAGCAGACCGCCGGGTGCCAGGTGGCGCGCCGCGCCCTGCATCAGCGCGGGGGTGCAGGCCCAGGGCGCGATGTGGATCATGTTGGCGCAGAAGATGGCGTCGACTGCGGCCGGCACACCGGGCCAGAACGGCGACAGCGGGGACAACACATCCAGCGGCAGCGCGGGGCGGACTTGCGGCAAACCGGCGCACCAGGCTGCAATCGACGCGAAGCCGCTGGCGTCGAAGTCCGTCGGCTGCCACTGCCAGCCCGGCAGGCCCGCGCTGCAGCAGGCGGCGTGCTGGCCGGTGCCGCTGGCCACTTCCAGCAGCAGGCCCCCGCCCGGTTTTGCCAGCAGCAGGCGCTGCAGGTGGGCGCGGATGGGCGGGCCGTTGCGTTCGGCCGCCGGGCTGTAGCGGCGCGCGTCTTCCATGGCGGGCCCGCGAAAGTCAGCTCATGCGCAGCAGGCGCGCCGCTTCGTCGAGCCGGGCGTCTTCAATCTCGCGCAGCACGCCGCTCAGGTCCACCGCGCCGGGCTTGCGTTCGTAGCGGCCGGTCAGCGGCGTGTCGGGGTGCAGCATGCCGGCGGCGTACAGGTCCCACATCTCGGGGCCGTATTGCGTGGCCAGCAGTTCGGGCGCGCTGCGGCCGAAGAAATGGCGCAGGTTGTCGACGTCGCGCATCAGCATGCGCGGGGCGTGGTTGTTGCCGGCGGCGTCGACGGCCTGCGGCAGGTCGATGATGACCGGGCCGTCGGCGGCCAGCAGGATGTTGAATTCCGACAGGTCGCCGTGCACGACGCCGGCGCACAGCATGCGCACCACCTCGCGCACCAGGCTGGCGTGGTGGGCGCGGGCTTCTTCGGCGGTGAAGGGCAGGTCGTTCAGGCGCGGCGCGGCTTCGCCGTTGGCGTCGGCCACCAGTTCCATCAGCAGCACGCCTTCGAAGAAGTTGTAGGGCTTGGGCACGCGCACGCCGACACCGGCCAGGCGGTACAGCGCGTCCACTTCCGCGCTTTGCCAGGCGGCTTCCTGTTGCTGGCGGCCGTACTTGGTGCCCTTGGCCATGGCGCGCGCCTGGCGGCTGTTCTTCACCTTGCGGTTCTCGGTGTAGTCCACGGCCTGGCGGAAGCTGCGGTTGGTGGCTTCCTTGTAGATCTTGGCGGCGCGCACGTCGTCGCCGCAACGCACCACGAAGACCTCGGCCTCTTTGCCGCTTTTCAGCTGGCGCAGCACGGCGTCGATCAGGCCTTCATCCAGCAGGGTTTGCAAACGGGCAGGGGCTTTCATGGGCGCATTGTCCGCTGCCGCTCCGGCCGGGCTGGGGTTGGCCCTGCAGGTAGCCCGGCATGGGCGTGGCCTGCGCGCCGTTCAGACCCAGGGCAGCGGGCCCGCCTGCAGGGCATCCGCCACCGCGACCCGCTCGACGGTGTAAGCCACATCCAGTGACGTCACCGCCACCGGCAAGGCCACCTGCAGCGTGGTGGCGGGCGGGGCCGTCAGCGGCGGGGCGGGCGGTACATCAAGAAGCAGCATGATGGCTTTCGACGGTGTGGCGCGATACACCCTGCGGCTGTTGCCGGCGGTCGTGGAACGTCAGGCGGTTTTCCTGCAAGGGGGTCGGACATGGATGTTTTCAAGCGCTTCGCGTCGATCCTGCTGGACATCTTTTCCAAGGTCATGCCGGGTGGCCTGTTCATCCTGGTCTTCAGGAACAAGGATGACCTGCCGCCGGAATTGCTGTTGCGCGACCTGTTCGGCTTCGGCGACAGCGCGCCACCCGAGAGGCAGGGCTGCAGCAGTTCATCGTCGCGGAAAGCGAGATCGCTGAGCGCCTCTGAGCGCCTCTGAGCGCCTCTGAGCACGGCTGAGCGCGCGGCGCGGCGGGCGGCGCGGCGGGCGGCGTGGCGGGCGAAATGACCGCACGGTCCAAAAATGACCGCACAGTTCAAGGTGGATACCGGATCGTTCATGATTCTGCTGTCACCCACCTGCCAGCGCGCAAGCCGGCAGTGCGGTGTCTGAGCCCGTCCATCCCTTCAATACTGGAAAAATCACATGTTCAAGCAGTTCGTCATCGCTACCGCCTTATCTGCCGCCGCCCTTGCCGTGCAGGCGAAGGACATCGTCGACACCGCCGTCGCAGCCGGCAACTTCAAGACTTTGGCCACCGCCCTGGGCGCTGCCGGGCTGGTCGACACATTGAAAGGCAAAGGCCCGTTCACCGTGTTCGCGCCGACCGATGCCGCCTTCGCCAAGGTGCCCAAGGCCGACCTGGACGCGCTGCTGAAAGACAAAGCCAAGCTGACCGCCGTGCTGACGTACCACGTCGTGCCGGGCACGGTGATGGCCAAAGACGTCAAGGCCGGCAAGGTCAAGACGGTGCAAGGCAGTGAACTGACCATCGCCACCAGCGGCGGCGTGATGGTCAACAACGCCAAGGTGACGGCCACCGACATCGTGGCCGACAACGGCGTCATCCACGTCATCGACACGGTGCTGATCCCGAAGTAAATCGCCATGGCCAGGCCAGGCCGGGCACCGCAGGGTGCCCGCCGGGCCTTCAAGGCCTGCGCTGCGCACGCTCGGGAAGGATTGCGTTTGCCGTGGACGCTCAGGATGCCACGGCGGTGGTGCAGCGCCGCGCAGGCCAGGGGCGCGCTTGTCGACGCCACGCTCGATGACTCCACAGTCAACGGAACGGGATACGCGCAGCACGACTTCGTGCTGCCGGTGGGCGAAGACCAGCCCGGCGCGTGGACCCAACGCTGCGCACGCCACTGCGACGAGCTGCTGCTGGTGGCCGATGCCGCGCAGCCGCCCGCCTTGCACGCCACCGAGCGGGCCTTCCTGCTCGGCCGGCCGCCGAGCGACCAACTGCAGGCCGAAGCGGCCGAGGTGCGGGTGCTGCTGCATGGGCCGCAGCGGGCACCGGCGGGGCAGGTCGGCCGCTGGTTGCAGCGCCGCCTCACGGCCGACCAAGTGCAGGTTCGCCTGCAGGGCGAGCAGGACTTCGAGCGCCTGGCGCGGCTGTAAAGCCGCACCGCCGTCGGCCTGGTGTTCAGTGGCGGTGGCGCGCGCGGTTTCGCCCATCTGGGCGTGCTGAAGGCGCTGGACGAACGCGGCATCCAGATCGACTGCGTGGGCGGCACCAGCATGGGTGCCGTGATGGCGGCGCTGGTAGCCGGCGATCAGCCGATGGCGCAGGTCACAGCGCTGGCGCGCCGGGCCTTTGCACTGAACCCCACCAGCGACATCCATCCGCTGCCGGTCATTTCGTCAAGCCGCAGCCAGGCCCACCTGCACCTGGTTGCGTCCAAAATTTTTGGCGCGGTAGAGCGCTTCGTCAGCGCGTGCCAGGGCCAGTTCCAGCGACTCCCCGCTGTTCAGCAAAGTGACACCCACGCTCCCCGTCACGGTCTTCAGGCCGGGCACCAGGTCCGACCAAACCGTCTCCTCAAGCCCGCGCCGCATGCGATCGGCGACTTTTCTGGCGCTGGGCAAATCGGACACCGGCACCAGCGCCACAAACTCTTCACCGCCGTAGCGCGCCAACAATGCGTCAGCGTGGAGCTGCAACATCAGCCCCTGCGCGGCGCAGCGCAGCACGGCGTCGCCACCGGCGTGGCCGTGTTGGTCGTTGACCTGTTTGAAGTGGTCCAGGTCCAAGATCACCACGGCCAGCCGCCCCTGGCCCTCGCTGACCCTGGCCAGCAGCGCCAAGGCACCGTCGGCCAGCGCGTGCCGGCTGAGTGCGCCAGTGAGGTGGTCGGTCATGGCGCGCTGGTGTAGGCGCTCTTGCAGGCGCGCATTGATCACGTTGTTGAACAACATCGCAAACACCACCGGCAGCACGGCGTAGGTCAAGGCATAAGGCAACACCATCAGCGGCGGCAGGTGCGTCAGATGGGGCGCAAAAGCGCCATCCAGCGTCCACAGATAGCTGGCGCGCAGCGCTGAAGTGGCCACGATGACAACGACGGTCGCGCCGATCAACTTTTCGTGCACGTTGTGGGGCCGCAGCAGCAGGCGACGGCCCTTCCAGGCGATCAGCACTGAAGCGCCGGCCATCCCCAAGGTGCAAACCCACGTCAGGCCGCGGTTGCCGGCGGGTACGGCCGCCAGCACGATGGCAAAAACTGCTGTGAGCGTCAGCCACATCGCGAGCCGCGAAGCGGGCTCGCCGGCCAGCGCGGCCAGGGCCCAGCCGATCAGCGCCATGCCGCCGACGGTGCCAAAGGCCGCCACCGCCTGGCTCCACAGCGGCACGCTGCCGGGCTGGGCCAGGAACTGCACCAGCCCCCAGCCGATCAGCACAAAAGCGGCGCGTACGATGCGCAGCGCTTCAGCGCCGGCAACGTCCTTGCAAAGAGACGGTCGCATCAACGCCGCACCCGCCAGCGACCCGGCACCACAGATGACAAGGGCGCTGAAAATGTCTATCTGCATCATGAGCGGGCGAGGAACACCCCCAGCTTGTCGGCCGGTTTTCATCAAACTTGAATGCAGCACCGTGGACGCCCGCCAGCGCCTTGGCAGGCATGACAGGCGGTGAGCCCATTCAGAATGGAACGGCTACACGGCGCGACGACGGGGCAGCAGTCGGTCGTACTCGCGCTTGACAACGCCGTAGCACTCGCAGGTTCGTTGCTCCAGGCCGGGCCGATTCAAGACGTGAATGTGGCCGCGCGCATAGCGGATCAGCCCTTCCTTTTGCAGGTTCAACGCCGCCTCCGTCACGCCCTCGCGGCGCACGCCCAGCATGTTGGCAATCAACTCCTGGGTCATACGCAGATCGTTGGCCGGCAGCCGGTCCAGGCTCAGCAGCAGCCATCGGCACAGTTGCTGGTCCACCGAGTGGTGTCGGTTGCAGGCAGCCGTTTGCGTCATTTGCGTGATCAGTGCCTGTGTGTAGCGCAGCAGCAAGTGCATCACCGGCGCAGACTGATTGAACTCCTCGGCAATCGCCTTGGCGCTGATCCGGAAACCTTCCCCGGCGCTCTGCACCACCGCCCGGCCGGGGGTGGAGCCCCCACCCATGAACAGCGACATGCCGACCAGGCCCTCAAAACCCGCCACGGCGATCTCCGCCGACGCGCCGTCTTCCATCACGTAAAGCAACGAGATGATGGCTGAGGTGGGGAAGTAGGCGTGCTTCAAGTTGACGCCCGACTCGCCCACGACATGCCCCAGCGGAAGATCGACCCATTCAAGCTTGGGCAACCAGCGCTGAAGGTCTGCATCCGGCAGCGCCGCCAGCAGGTGGTTCTTTCGGGGGTCCAGATGCCTCGCCATGGCTTGCTGCTCAGCCCGCGTCAGGGGCAGCGGTTGCGCTGGGCGCAGCCGCGCTCGCCGGGACGGGAACCGGCAGGGGTTCTGCCAAGGGCAGCGTGACCGTGAATCGACTGCCTTGCCCGACGCCTGCGCTGTGCGCCACCACCGAACCACCATGCGCCTCGACGAGTGCACGCACCACGGTCAGCCCGATCCCGAGCCCGACGGTCCTGAAGCCCAGGGCGGGAAGGTCCTGGGCGAACGGCTCAAAGATCGTGGGCAGCGCCTGGGCCGTGATGCCCATGCCGCTGTCCGACACCGTCAGCTCCAGCACCGTTCCCTTGATGGCCAGGGACAGCTGGACGCGTCCGAGATCGGGCGTGTACTGGGAGGCGTTGTCCAGCAGGTTCCGCAGCACCTGTTCGAGCCGGGCGGGGTCACCCAGCACCCAGACCGGTGGGCGCAGCAGGTGGATCGTGAAGGTCTGCAGGCGCGTGTCCATCGAAGGCCGACAACTGGCGACGGCCTTGTCGACGATGCCGATGAAGTCCACCCGCTGGCGATCGAGGTCGACCAGCGACTGGCCCGCATGGGAGACGGCCTGCACCGCAGCCACCAGGCGCGACATGCTCTCGACCTGCTTCTCGATGATGGATTGCGCACGCGGCAGCAGCGGCTCTGTCGAACGGACCTGGCCCAGCATCGCTGCCGCCAGGCGTATCGGGGCCAGCGGGTTGCTCAATTCCTTCGCCACCAGCGCCATGAAGTCGGCCTGTTGCCGTTGGGCTCGCTCTGCCGCCGCCAGAAGCTGCTGGGCGTCCAGAGCAGCCAGCACCAGCTGTTCGTTCGCCTCGCGCAGTTCGTCATACCGTTGCTGCTGGGCTTCGATGGCCAGCCCATGGCGCGAAACGGGTTCCCTCAGCGCCTCGACCATCGGCTTGCCCGCTGCGGTGTCCAGCTCGGCCGGCATGGTCGCCGACGGCTCGTAGAACGCCAGGGTGCCCAGCCCGCGCTGTCGGGCCTGGTACATCGCGACGTCGGCGCGTTCTATCAAGGTCGCGACGTCCTCGCCGTCATCGGGATAGATGGCGATGCCGATGCTCGCCGTGATCCGAAGGACCTGGTCCCCGATGCGGCTGGGCGCTGACAGGGCATGGATCAGTGTTTCGGCGACGTCGCCGGCGTCGCTGGCTTGCCTGATCTCGCTCAGCAGGATCATGAATTCGTCCCCGCCATGCCGGCCCACGGTGTCGGTGTCGCGCACCGCTGCCAGCATGCGGTGCGCCATGCGCTTCAGGACCTCGTCACCCGCCGCATGTCCCAGACTGTCGTTGACCTGTTTGAAATGGTTCAGGTCGAGGAACAGCACCGCCAACTGGCTGCGGTGGCGTTTGGCCGCGGCAATCGCCCGCCCGGAGCGATTCAACATCAAGGCCCGATTCGGCAGCTGCGTCAAGGGGTCGAGTTCGGCCGACCGCGATACCTTCGCCAGCACCTTGGCCGCCAGCTCCGCTTCGGTCTGGTGGCGAACGGCGGTCAGCACCAGTTGCTCGTTGGCCTCGAGCAACTGGGCCGCTTGGCTCTGGCCCAGGCGGCTCTCTGCCACCACCACCTCTTGCAGAAGCCTGGCCAGCAGTGCGCGCGCCGAATCGACCTGGCCCTTGACGCGCGCCAGTTCAGCCGCAGCGTCTGGTGCGGCTTCGCCGGAGGCTGACGGGTCGCCGCTCACAAGATTCCGGCTGCGGCAGCCTGCTTGGGCATCGCCAGTCTCGTCATCCGGGCTGCCGGTTCGCACTGCTTTTGAGCGTGGGCCTGCCGCCGAGCAAACCCTCCTGGTCCGTCAGCATGTCCCCGACATGGATGCCTTCGCCATCGATGGTGTAGGCGCGCAGTTCGTTGGAGTGCATGTTGGCGCGCACCTTCACCACCGCCACCACGCGCAGCAGGTGGCTCTCCACCTCGATATAGCGCTGCACGATGATGGCGTCGGTCAGGAAGGCCGAGCCGTAGGGACTGAAACGCAGGTCGGTGTAGCGATCCTCCAGTTCGGTGGTCAGCAGCACCGTGACTCCGGCGGCCGAGAAGGCTGTCACCATGCGCAGCAGCGATTCGCGAAAGTCCGCCCTGAAAGTCGGTGCCAGTGCCAGTTCGAAGCCGGACAGTGAATCGATGACCACGCGCTGTGCCCCGAGGCGGCGGATCTCGGCCATCATCAGGAAGGTGATCTCGTCGATCGACAGATCCGATCCATGGCTCTCGAGCAGGCCCAAACGGCCACTGGCAATCAGGTCCACGACGATCTGGCTGCGTGTGCGGTTGGGACGCTGCTCGAACGCGGCGATCACTGCGGTTTCGCCGCGGCGCGCGCCCTCGGCCAGGAAGGCCGACGCGAGGATGCTTTTGCCGGACCCTGAAGGGCCGGCCACCAGCAGCGAGTAACCGCGCGGCAAGCCGCCACCGAGCATCTCGTCCAGGCCGGGCACGCCGATGGAAACCCTTTGCAGGTGGGGGTGTGCTGCGCCGTCGTTGTCTGCCGCAGGAACGATCGTTGTCGGCGCGAAGACGGTGACACCGGTCGGCCCAATGCGGAAGGTGTGCAGCCCGGGCAAAGTCGACTGACCGCGCATCTTCAGGATCTCCAACTTGCGCACCATGGAGTTGTGCTGCACGCTCTGGCGCAGCCAGATCAGGCCATCGGCCACCGTGAAGACCGGATGTGTTTCGGTTTCCGAGTAATGCTCGCCGATCAGGAAGGTCGTCGCCTGCCAGGCGGTCATCAGCAGGCCGAGTGCCTGGACGAACTGTTGCAGTGCGTGGCGCGATTGCCTGCCTGTTTCGGCAGCCTGTATGACGGAACGGAAAGAGTCCACGAAGACAAAGGCCGGGCTGTGCGTGGCCACGTCGCTGGCGATGCGCTGCAGCACGAGGTCCAGGTCACCGGCCATGGCGTCGTCAGCGAGGCTGATGAAGCGCACGCGCTGGCTGAGCGCTTCTTCGTCGAAGAAGCCGAACTGCTGCTGGTAGCGCAGCATCTTCAGCGGCGGCTCGCCCAACGCGGTGAAATACAGCGCCGGCCGCGCGGGTGTGGCCAGGTTGAACATGATCTGGTGCGCCAGCGTGGTCTTGCCGCAGCCGGGCTGCCCCGCGATGACATTGAACGAGAACTCGGGCAAGCCGCCGCCGAGCACGACATCCAGGCCCGGCACGCCAGTGGCCAGACGGTTGATGGTGACTTTGCTGTTCATGATGGGGAATCCTGCGTCGGCGTCGGCGTCGAACGGGTGGCGGGGCTGAACGCGGGTCGTAGCAGGCGTTCGGCAAGCGAGGCACCGATCAAGGTGCCCAGCAGTTGATGGAAGGCGAGCAGCAATGCATCGCCGCCGGAGATCGCTACCGCAGCGTTCTGCCCGGCGAAGCTGTCCGCGATCGCCTGAAATTGGAGTTCGGTGTTGGGCTCCTGACGGACAGAAAGCAGCCACATCTGCCCGACTGCGGCCAACTGGACGCTGCGATTGAAGAGCGCCACAACGCCGCGCTGGCCAATGATGGGTCGCAAGGCTGCATCGACTTCACGCCACAGCGCGGCGACGACGGCAGCGACGTCGGATGCACTCGCGCCATCCTCGACTCGATCCGCCAGGGGAGTCTGTGGTCGCTCGGGAGCGTCATCTCCCGCGGATCGGGGCCGGTCTGGTGTTGGCACGTCATGCTCCTTGCCGCAAGGAACGCACGGCAGTCGGGCACGACGGTCATGGGCCTTTGAACAGGGGCGATCTTCGACCAGCAGCCCGCGCGCATCTGTTCGATGCCGAACGAAGATCGAGCAAAGGATTGCGGCGCCATGAAGCCAGGGGCCCTGCAGGACGGCCGAAAGCCACAGCGCGCAGGGCTTGTGCAATGCGGCTCGGGCGGCCGTGGTCGTCCACGGCAGACTGGGCCGCGATCACTCAAGGCATCACGACGTTGAACGCGTTGTCCGCGCTCGCAAACTGGCCGCGCGCTGCCGGGCTGCCCATGTTCGAGGTGATGGTGCCCGCGATACTGTGCAGGCCCACCGTTGAGAAGGTGACGGTGAACCTGCCGTTGCCGACGACACGGCCGAAGTTGACAAGGAAGGTCTTGGGCACGAACGTCGCATCGGTATCGGTCGCCTTCAGGCTCACCGTGTAAGAGCCTTGGTCGAGCCCGCAGGTGACGCGAATGCGCCCGTTCACCGGCACACCCAGTGGCACCGCCTTTGCCGCAGTGGGGGCTGCTGCGGGTACCGGCGGGCAAGCGGCCACCCCGGCTTCGACATAGTCGACGGTCAGCAGGCTCGTGGGGCTCGTGGGGCTCTTGGGGCTCTCGGCACCCCGGTTGCTCAGGCTGCTCTGCATGTTTTGGCAGAGGCCGTGTTCGGCACTGGCGGCCAAGGCGAGCAGCAGCAGCGCCCGGCCTTGCCGCACGGCGAGCTTCACTTCAAAGTCAGCACGTAGGTCGCCAAGGTGCGCGCCTCGGCGGCCGACACCTGGGGCTGGGGTGGCATCACGTCCTCACCCCAGACGCCGGTGCCGCCGCGGCGGATCTTCTTGGCCAGCACATCGACCGCATTCTTCTGGTCGGCGTACTTGGCCGCGACCTGCTGAAAACTCGGGCCGTACTTCCGCTTGTCGACGTAATGACAAGCCAGACAGTTCTTCTTCAGGACGAGGTCGTAATCGGCACGCACCGCACCGGCCGAGCCCAACAAGCCGATGATGACCAGCCATTGCACCGTGGATCGCAACGGGTTCTCCTTCTGCGCATGAAATGAAAAACGCGCTGCCATGCTGTCGCGAGGCAGCGCGTTGGCGGGTGGCCCTTACTCCGGCTTCACGCGGATGATCTTGCCCTGGTCTTCGAGCGCGACGAAGAGATCACCGTCGGTACCGGATTCACAGGCACGGAAACGGCCTGCGACCGTCGGCCACGGAAAGTCGGACTTCGTGGCCTTCTGGCCGTCGGCACTGAGCTTCAGCAGTTCAAGGCGATTGCCCACGGGGGTGCCGTGGATGCCAATGCCGGCATAACCGACCACCATCTGCCCGTTCCAGTCCTTCCACTTCGCACCCGTGAGGAAAGCGTTTCAGAACATGCCCTGCGACAACCCGTTGTTGTTCCAGGCCGGCTTCATCGCTTTCGGGTAAGTCTTGAGGTCGGTCATGGGCATGAAGACAACGCGCTTCTTCGGGTCCATCGCACCCATCTGGTTGGGCGAGTAGCCGCAGTAGTCGTCAGGGCAGTCCTTGCGGCCCGCCATGTTGGGGCGCGGGTCCCAGCCGGCGTTGCCGCCGTTGACGAGTGCCGTCACCTCGTCGCTGTGCCACGGGCCGTTTTCGGCGGTGAACGGGCGGTTGTCGCCAGGGCGGAAGGCGATGCCTTGCGGGTTGCGGTGGCCGTAGGTGTAGATGCGCGCATCGAAGCCGGCCGGGGCCTTGTTGTCGGGCGCGGCCTTGCCGTCCCGGTCGATGCGCAGCACCTTGCCGCCGATGTAGGTCGGGCTCTGC
>JANMZP010000083.1:0-3768 GCA_031383435.1 Betaproteobacteria bacterium
GGCATTGCGCAGTTCGCGCACATTGCCCGGCCAGGGCTGCTGCGCCAACAGGGCCAGCGCGTCGGCCGTCACGCTGCGCGCCGGCAGACCGCTGCGCCGCGCGATGTCCTCGCTGAGCGATTCGACCAGCGCTTCCAGGTCTTGCACCCGTTCACGCAGCGGCGGCAGGCGAATGGGCAGCACGTTCAGCCGGTAGTACAGGTCGGCGCGGAACAGGCCGGCGGTGACCATCGCACCCAGGTCGCGGCTGGTGGCGGCCACGATGCGCACGTCCACGCGTTCGATGCGGTTGCTGCCCAGCGGTTCGATCTCTTGTTCCTGCAGCGCGCGCAGCAGCTTGCTCTGCAGGGCCAGCGGCATGTCGCCGATCTCGTCCAGGAACAGCGTGCCGCCGTCGGCCAGCTTGAACTTGCCCTCGCGGCCCTTGCGTTCGGCGCCGGTGTAGGCACCGGGGGCGACGCCGAAGAACTCGGCTTCCAGCAGGGTGTCGGGCACGGCCGCGATGTTCATGCCGACGAAGACCCTGGCAGCGCGCCGGCTGGCGGCGTGAATGCCGTGGGCCAGCAACTCCTTGCCCGTGCCGGTTTCGCCCAGCAGCAGCACGGTGCTGTCGGTCTGCGCCACGCGACGCGCCTGGCGCTTCACCTCCATGGCCGCCGGGCTGGTGCCGATGAAGCTGGCCACCGTGTACTTGGGCCGCCGGCTGGACGACAAACTGGACGAGATTTCGGCGATCTGCTGGCGCGCCGCACTCAGTTCGGCCTGCAGGTGGCTGAACTTCACCACCAGCGGCTGCATCGTGGTTTCCGGGTGGTCGAGCAGCACGAAACCGACCGCGCCGATGACTGCACCGCTGTCGCTTTTCAGCGGCAGCCGGCTGACCAGGAAGGTGCCGGCGTGGTTGCTCAGCAAGTCCACCAGCATGGGCTGGCCGCTGTCGATGACCTGGCCCATCAGCGTGTTGGGCACCACGTCTTCCACGCGGCGGCCCACGAAATCGGCCTCGGCATGCCCCAAAGCGGGCAAGAAGCGGCGGTAGCCGTCGTCGATCCAGACGATGCGGTGTTCGCGGTCGACCACGATGGTGCCCATGGCCGAATGCGCGAAGACGTCGAACATGCTCTGCGCGGCCAGGGCCAGCACGCGCTCGGCGTCCAGCGGCAGCGCTGGCGCTGGCGGTGGCGGTGGCGGAGGCGGCGGCAGTGGCGGTTCTGCGGGGCGGTTGGCGGGCATGGGAGCCTTAGCGTACCAAGTTGCCCGGCCGTGGAAACCCCGTAGGCCGCCACCTTGGCGCGTCCTTAGCATCGCCGGTATGAACCAACCCACCCGCAGGCAAGCCCTCGTCGCCGGTACCGCCACCCTGGCCGCACCCTGGATCCACGCCCAGTCCACTTGGCCGGCCAAGCCAGTGACGGTGGTGGTGCCCTTCCCGCCCGGTGGCGGCACCGACGCCTTCGCGCGGCCGCTGTTCGCCATGATGAGCAAGAACGCCGGCCGCCAGTTCCTCATCGACAACAAGGGCGGCGCGGGTGGCAACCTGGGTGCCGGCGTGGCCGCCAAGGCCGCGCCCGACGGCTACAACTTCTTCATGGGCGCCGTGCACAACGCCATCGCGCCCAGCATGTACCCCAAGCTGGACTACAGCCTGGAAGGCGACTTCATCCCCGTCGGCCTGGTGGCCAGCGTGCCGCAGGTGGTGGTCATCAACCCGACCAAGGTGCAGGCCACCAACCTGAAAGAGCTGATCGACTTCGTGCGCAAGAACCCGGGCCGCCTGAATTACGGTTCGGCCGGCAACGGCACCAGCCACCACCTGGCCGGTGAACTGTTCAAGCTGCTGACCAAGACCTTCATCACCCACATTCCCTACCGCGGTGCGGGTCCGGCTTTGCAAGATCTGATCGCCGGCCAGGTCGACCTGATGTTCGACGGCCTGGGCAGCAGCGCCAACCACATCAAGGGCGGCCGCCTGAAGGGCCTGGCCGTGGCCGGCAGCAAGCGCGCCCCCGGTTTCGCCGACGTGCCCACCGCGGCCGAAGCCGGCCTGCCCGGCTACGAGGTCAGCACCTGGTACGGCATGTTCGCGCCCAAGGGCACGCCCAAGGACATCATCGCGGCCTTCCAGGCCGAGATGCGCAAGGCCTTGGGCAGCGACGAGCTGAAGGCCAGCTGGAACAACCTGGGTGCCGACGTGCCCAGCGTTTACGGCGAAGCCTTCGGGGGCTTCGTCAACAAGGAAATCAAGCGCTGGGCCGAAGTCGTGAAAGGATCCGGTGCCAAGCTGGACTGAAGCGACCGGGACGACGCCTTGAATTCACAGAATCTGTACGCGGCCCTGCGCGCGGGCTTCCCCGCCGACCTGGACGCCACGGCCATCGAAACGGCCACGGACACCAACGGCAGCGCAGCGCCGCACGAAGCACCCCGGTACTACACCTGGCGCGACATCGAACGCGGCAGCGCCATGCTGGCCAACCTGTTGGGCAGCCTGAACCTGCCGGTTGCGTCGCGCGTGGCGGCGCACACCGACAAGAGCGTGGAAGCGCTGATGCTGTACCTGGCGGTGCTGCGCGCCGGCCATGTCTACCTGCCGCTGAACAACGCCTACCAGGCCAGTGAAGTGGCCTACTTCATCGGCAATGCCGAACCGGCCGTGGTGGTGTGTGCGGGCAAGAATTTCGGCTGGATCAGCCAGATCGCGTTTCAGGCCGGCACCCCCCACGTCTACACCCTGAACGACGACCGCAGCGGCACGCTGCTGGACCGCGCGGCCTGGCAGAGCGACCAGCACACGCCGGTGCCGCGCACGGCCGACGACCTGGCCGCCATCCTGTACACCAGCGGCACCACCGGGCGCAGCAAGGGCGCGATGCTGTCGCACGGCAACCTGCTGTCGAACGCCCGCGTGCTGAAGGAAGCCTGGGCTTGGCAGGCGGACGACGTGCTGATCCACGCGCTGCCCATCTTCCACGTGCACGGCCTGTTCGTGGCCAGCCACGGCGCGCTGCTCAACGGCAGCAAGATGATCTGGTTCAACCGTTTCGACCCGGCCGCCGTGGTCGAGCGTTTGCCCGAGGCCACCGTGTTCATGGGCGTGCCCACGCTGTACGTGCGCCTGCTGGCCGAACGCGGCCTGACGCGTGAAAGCTGCAGCCACATGCGGCTGTTCATCAGCGGCTCGGCCCCCTTGCTGATCGAGACCTTCAAGGCCTGGCAGGCGCGCACAGCCCACACCATTCTGGAACGCTACGGCATGAGCGAAACGGTGATGCTCACGTCCAACCCCTACCGGCCTGAAAGCGCGCGGCGCGGCGGCACCGTGGGCCAGGCCCTGCCCGGCGTGGGCCTGCGCGTGCACGACAACAAAGGCCGGCCGCTGCCGGCTGGCGAGATCGGCGGCATCGAGGTCAAGGGCCCGAACGTCTTCAAGGGCTACTGGAAGATGCCCGAGAAGACCGCCGATGAATTCACCACCGACCTGTGGTTCAAGACCGGCGACGTCGGCACGGTGGGCAGCGACGGCTTTGTGACCATCGTGGGCCGCAGCAAGGACCTGATCATCAGCGGCGGCTACCACGTCTACCCCGCCGAGACCGAGGGCTATGTGAACGACAAGCCGGGCGTGGCCGAATCGGCCGTGGTCGGCGTGCCCCACCCCCACTTCGGCGAGGTGGTTGTGGCCGTGGTGGAGCGCAAGCCGGGGGCTGAACTGGACGGCGCGGCCATCGTGGCGCTGCTGAAAAGCAAGATCGCCAACTTCAAGGTGCC